>JAGLRO010000125.1 GCA_023136245.1 Candidatus Heimdallarchaeota archaeon | reverse complement strand
AAGTATGTTTTGAGTGAGATATTAAAGAAAATTTTGAAGTTAGGAGAAAATAAAGAAGAAAGAAGGAAAAGAAAGAAGAGAGGTTTTATGCTCTTTCTGGTGGTTGAATCAAACCAAGCTTTTCAGCATATCCGTCCATATCTAAGAAACCGTGACCGCTAACGTTGAATAGAATAGTCTTTTTCTCATTGGTTTCTTTACATTTGATAGCTTCATCTATTGCACATGCAACACTGTAAGCTGATTCAGGAGCAGGCAAGAAACCTTCAGCAAGAACAAACTCTCTAGCTCGTTCAAATACATGAATTTCATCTGCTGGATATGCGATAGCATCGATGAAACCGAGATGTCTTAATAGACTTAGGATTGGTGAACTTCCGTGATAACGGAGACCATCACCTTTTATTGGTACCATTGTTACTTGGTGACCAAGAGTGTACATCTTTAACATCGGTGTCATTTCAGCATGGTCTGCGAAATCGTATTTGTACTCTCCCTGTAGATTTGGTGCAACTTCACTTTGTGCAGCAATGAATTTGATATCTTCTTTCTTTGTCAGAACATCATGCATCCAAGGTAGAGCAATACCACCAAAATTACTTCCTCCACCAAGACATGAGATAACAACATCAGGATATTCACCAGCAATTTCCATCTGTTTCTTAGTTTCTAGTCCTATAACCGATTGATGCAGCATAACATGATTCAGAACTGAGCCAAGACAATAAACAGCTTTTGGGTCATTTTTTGCATCCTGTAAACCTTCAGAAATTGCTATACCTAGTGAACCATTATGATTGGGATCTTCAGCATAGAGTTTCTTCCCAATCTCAGTTTGAGTACTTGGAGAAGCAAAAACATCAGCTCCGAATATTTGCATGAATTTCAATCTTTCAGCTTTCCAACGATAAACAGCACGAACCCAAAAGACTGTACATTCTAGTCCAGTTAGACTTGCAGCATAAGCTAGCGCATTACCCCATTGACCAGCTCCAGTTTCAGTTGTAAGTCTCTCAAATCCTTGTTCCTTTGCGTAGTAGGCTTGAGCTAGAGCTGTATTAACCTTGTGACTTCCAGTAGGACTGTAAAATTCAGATTTGTAAAATAGCTTTGCTGGAGTTCCTAGTTTTTCTTCAAGATTCTTTGCTCTGTACAAAGGTCTTGGTCTTCCTGCAGCTAGGTATAGTTCCTGTATTCCTTCAGGGATTGGAACCCATCTTTGATCAGTCATTTCTTGTTTCAAACACTCACCAACAAGCAAGTTGGGGAGATCGTTTACCCTTGAGTAACCTTCAGGAGGATCCATCGGAGGAGGAAGAGGTTCTGGTAAGTCTGGGATGACATTATACCACGTATCAGGTAATTCATCCTCTTTAAGAATTATAGAACGTTTTTCTTTCATTTCTTAGTCAATATCCTTTTCTGATAATAAGAAAACAATCTGGATAAATTATTAAATCTTCCGCAGAGTAGTTAAAAAGAAACAATCAGCTCTTATGGGAATAGCTATCACAGAATCTCTATCTGATTGGTCTAAAACTACAATTAAAACTCTTAATCAATTGAAAGAATAAGAAGGAGAAAAATATGAAAGATTTAGTAAAAGAAGTAAGAAAGATAATGAAGAACAACAACTGGTTAGTTCTATCTACAGCAAATGAAAAGGGACATCCTCAGAGTTCTGTCATCATGTATGAAAGCGATGGAAATAACATTTATTTCACAACAGGGAAAAATACCCTTAAATCCAGGAATATCAGAAAAAATCCCAATGTTTCCATAACCATTCCATTCTTCAAGAATCTTCTACACAAATTCGTTCCAGCACCACCTGCAGAATTGCACTTTAAAGCTAAAGCAGAATTTCTCGAGAGAGAAAGTGAAGAAGTTCAAACAATGTTAGCTAGAATAATAGAATATGAAGAGAAAGTGAGAGTATCAAGTGACAGCGTTTATATCAAGATAACTCCAGGAAAGAAAGTAGCTACCTATGGTGTAGGGATCAAACTACTAGAGATGAGATTTCCAGAAAAAGCAAGAAATTTAATTGTAATGGAATAACATCTAATGAGAATCTATTAAAGAAAGATAGTTTCTACTGATTTGATTCAATTTATGAAAAACTGATTTATTTATTAAGGCATAACTCGTATCACTTAGGAGAACTTGCTCTAATGCTAAGAGAATGGGATGCAGAGAGAATAAAATGGGAATAGAATTCTCTAACTCAGTTTATAATCACTATCATCAAGAAGAAAGGTAGAAGAATTTTAGCTTTGTTTGATGTAATCTAGAACATATTCAATTAATTCTTGATAATCCCCAAAACTAGTCTCATACAGAATATCCGGTTGAGTTCTAGCTTCTTCATTTGCTTTTCCACATTTACACAAACCTAATGCTGAAGACATTTGAATGACAAGCTTACTATTTGGTAGCACATAATACAATGGACACACCATCATTCCGTCACCACCAGTTGGTGTACCTATTATAGTTGCAAAACCCGTTTGTTTGCAGAAATGAGCAAATGATTCAGCTGAGGAGAAAACCACATTATCTGTAAGTAAGTAAATGTCTCCATTATAGCTGTTTTCTCCTTTCGGCTCAAAACTGAAAGAAAAATTCAGTATTTGATAATTATCTGTATATAATTCAGGAGGTAAGCATTCAAAACAATCAGTCGAAATTTCTTCATATAAACCGAAAGCTTCGTGGAAACAGTCTGTATAAGGAGTACATCTATGTGCTAAATATTGTTCCAATACTTCTTCTTCTTGAATCAAGGGATTAACAATAAGATCCACCCAATAAGAATAATATCCTCCCTCATTCCCTCTAATATCTAAGATGAAGTTATCATAATTTCCTAATTGTTTGTAAAAACGCTCTATTGCTTTACTATATTGGTAAAGTTGAGAATCAAATGATGAAACTTTCATATATGCTGTACTTTCTGTTTCCCAAGTATCGAAATTTAAGATCTGTTCATGATAATTATAAGGAAATAAAGAATCACCAGTAAAGCAACTGAATGAAATATTTTCATAAATATCTTCCTCAATTTGAATACTGAATTTTGCGTTATTGCCAAAGTTTCTAGGGGAAATCATCCAAATATAACTTTTATTTCTATGAAAATCCCAATCAATATAATCTTGCTCATAAGAAGCTTTAACAGCATCATCGATTGGAATGTTGTTTACAGAAATCACTTTCGAACCTTTAGGAAAATAAGTGCTACAAGATTCTGTATCTTCAGCTAGGATATAATGTCCCTTCTCATAAACTATGAATGTTTCGTATCTATTACGGTATTTTCTTTCATAACTGTTCTGATAAATTTCTTCCCAATACTTCGAAGCTCTATATACTTCATAACAAAAAATTTCACAAAGTGGATAGGTATTGCTAAAACTTTTATGATAATCATGTACTTCATTTGGAACTATAATCAAAGTATGCCTATTCTGTAAAGCTTGAACTGCATCCAGAAGAATTGAAAGAAACTCTTCATTATTTGAAGCAGTTCTTATTCTATCTTCATATTGATTTTTTAGATCTAACCAATTATATCCGTGCATTCGCTCTTTCAATTGAAGATAAGGATAATTTTCTTTTACAAATGAATAAAGACTCCTAAAATCCTCCAACCAATCTTTTATCCCCATATCTTTGGGATCTTTTGTTGATAAGTCTATATCTAAGCAATCTAAATCACAAAATGAACAGGAAATATCTCTAACATTAAATGCATGATCTGTTACGACAAATGAAATAATTACTAAAGATATAATACCAAGAGTCAAGAATATCTTCTTATTAACCATCATTCATTCTCCTCAAGACGAGATTTTTTCTATTCAAATATAACTGTACTTAGAACAACCTTAAATCAATTATGGTGATCTTTAAAAGTAAACATAAAATGAAATTTTCATCGTTTCACGTGAATTTTGATATTAATCCAAACCTAATTTAATCCAAATAAATTGGAAAGTAAGGATAATTTTGGAGGTAAAATATATTTTCTCTGTAAGAGCAAAACTAACAGTTTGGTTAAAGATTTTGGGAGAAACAAATTTGACATTGCGTTTAAAGGCAAAAGCTGAATTTGTTCTAAGAGACAGTAATGAGGTTCAAGAAATGCCAGCTAGGGTACTTAATTTCGAGGAAAAAGCTGGCGTTTCAAGAGATTCAGTATGTATCAAGATAACTCCAGGAAAGAAAGTAGCTACCTATGGTGTAGGAATCAAACTACTAGAGATGAGATTTCCAGAAAAAGCTAGAAATCTAGTTGATTTAAACTAGCCATTTTCTGGTTTTTTCACTTTTCCTTTTCTTAATAAGGAGCTCTTTCTCCTTGTAGATATCTCTTAAATGGATCCTTAATGAATGTAAGTGTAACTATTCCAGCAGAGAAGAGTATCAATAAACTGCTTAGAGCTACTCTCATTGCATTTTCTAGAATTAAAGAACTTGATATGAAAATCATCAGTCCAAAAAGTAATGGAGAAACAATCGCACTTACTCTACCAGCTATTTTCTGAAATCCTCCATATTGAGCTAGTTTTGAAGGTGGAGCTAATATCATGATAAATTGCCTTCCAACTATCCATATTCCTCCAAAACCAAGTCCGATGAATAGAGCACCAATCCAAATAATCCATTCAGGTAGTATTCCTACTAAAATGAAAATGATAATAGCAATAAACCAAGATGCAGCAACAATCAAGAATAATTTCTTTGGTCCCCATTTATTCATCAATAAACCAGTTAGTACACCAAAAAATGTACCAATTATTATTCCTGTTAAAATGATAAAATAGGTTTTTCCTACAACATAATCTCCTCCCATAGCTTCTATTACAGGTACCATATATAGAATCGTAGTATTTGCTGCATCAGTTATGAAAAACCAAGATAAGAAAAACAACCAGGAATTTCTATCCTTCAAGATCGCTTTTAGTGAGCTCACAAATGATGAAGCTGCATCTGATAAATATTCCTTTTTTGTGATAACTTCGTCTGGAGGGGTTTGTACTTCTTTATGGAAGAGATAGGGGATACTAATTAGGAAAACTACAACTGCAGAAGCAAGAAAGAGCCAGCGGAGAGCAGTGTAATTAATTAAATCAGGATTAACAACTTGTCCTGCTACTTGCCATATACCTGTATCTACTTGTGTAGATTTTCCCCAAGGTCTTGCATCTGAGTTTAGAATTAAACCCAATCCAATCGCAATTATCGCGCCAAATGTTGCCATTGATCCACCCAAAGCTTGAATAATACCTCGCTTTTTTGTTTCCGAAATAAACGGAATTTGCGCGTCGTATAGCATCCTTCCTGCTTGATAACAGAAATTAGCAATTACGAATAAGATACACGCCCACCAAAAATTATCCCATATTGTGATCATTGCTGTTACAGAGATCATTATTCCTGCGACTAGCATTACACCAGGTTTTCGTTTGCCAGCTTTGTCAGAAATTGCACCAATTATCGGTCCAAGAAGTGCAATCAATAAATTTGATCCTGCCATAAAAACTGAGACTATTATGAAAGTTGTTCCATAAGTCCAGCCCATTTTGACTCCAAGTAAAAGCGCAAATGGAGTAAATGCTAAACTAATTACTGCTTGTGAGAAGAAAGTGTCAGCCATATCATAGAAAAACCACAGAAAGGCATTCTTGTTACTGGTTTGCTTAGATTCGATTTTCGTTTCTTTCGAATCTTTTTCATTAACTCCTCCCTGTAGATTAATATCACTATTCTTAACTTCCAGTTTTTTCACCTTTTACTAGATTCTAGATTTTAAAACATGGACTAACTGTTTGAAATTTTTTTAATGTTTCGGTGAAAAGTTCAAAAAATAAAGGAAAAAAAGAAAATTTTCTCAAGAAATTTCATTTTTATTGACAAAATTAGTTGTCGATTCCAAAAATTTCTGAAACTCTTCTCTATGAATTTTGAAGAATCTGAATGAATGGGTTTTGATATAATATTTCGGATACGATTAAGATTAATAGTTAAATACTACTTTCTCTAATATTATCCTGAACCAGATGAATGCTAGAGAAGAAAAGATTTCACTTGGAGCCATTCTAATGGCGCAATTCAAGGATAAATGGAGGATGGTTAAACAAACTATTGATAAAATTCCAGATGAAAAGTGGCATAAGGGGGAAAAGGGTTGGATTTATTCTTGGTTTGTTTATCATATAGTTGAAACAGCTGACTTCTATTCCCAGAGTTATCATGAAGATATGAAATGGGGGAAAGTTGCAGATATTGACTGGGATAAAGATTCGGAAGAAGAGATAGAGAAAAAGAAGCTCAAAGTAACAAAGAATTTAATAATTGATTATATGGAGGAAATGGATAGAAGAATCACTGATTTTCTTAACACAATCTCTGATGAAGATTTACTTAAGAAAGATGGTTTTCATTGGTTTGATTCCATTTATGGTAAACTGATTTACCTTCTTCGACACAATTCATTTCATTTAGGTGAACTTGCTAAAGCCTTACGGGATTGGGATTGTGAAAGATTCAGATGGGGTCGATAATCCCTATCTTCCTTTCTTTGAAAAAGCTCGAATAATCATCGTTTCTGTCGATTCTTAATATAATTTTATCCTTCTGTGATTCTGTTTCACCCGACTATTGATATTGCTAAAAATGTATTTTCTTTCAGTACTCTATATCATGATAAATTATCTTTGGAGGAATAACATATTATAGCTGCTGGAGCAAAACTCTCTGTATGGTTTAGAATTTTGAGAGAAAACAAATTTGACATTTCTATAAAAAATATCCCAAAAGTTTTTTTTATCACCTTTGTTATTATCTTATTTTCTCCTCTAACAATCATAGAATTTCTTCTTTCTTTAAAACGAGTTAAAACAGTGGTGCTCGAAAAACCTCCTATCTTCATTTTAGGACATTGGCGAAGTGGAACTACTTTTCTTCACGAACTTTTGTTTAAAAATCCTGAATTCGAATATATGTCACTTACTGAAAGTATATTTCCCAATCTTTTTCTTTACTTTTCAAAAATGCTTAGGAAGATTATGTCTTTTGTAATTCCAGAAACCCGACCTCAAGATGAAATGAAAATGAATCTGGATTTTTCAGGAGAACATGATTTTGCCATCGCGAATCTTAACTCTATGTCTCCTTATTCTGGGAGTTATTTTCCTAAAAATCAAGATTATTACAATAGATATGTTTCTTTATTTGATGTTTCAATCAAGGAAAAAAGAAAACTCAAGAAAGATATTAGTTACATAATCAGAAAGCTTAGTATCAAAAAGAACAATAAACAACTGGTCCTTAAGAGCCCAATAGATACAGCTAGAGTTGATTTACTCCTAGAAATATTTCCTAATGCAAAGTTTATTCATATTTATAGGAATCCATACGAAGTATTTTTTTCCACAAAACGAATGCATCAAAAATTAATCCCAATTTTTCAACTACAAAATGGTTATCTTGATCTGGACAAATTTATAATAAAAACTTACAGAGATATCTATTACAAATACTATTGTGACATTCATTTAGTACCAGAAGGCAATCTTGTTGATATTAAATACGAGGATTTTATTGCAAGACCAATTGAAGAGTTAGAAAAAGTTTATCTTGCGTTATCATTAGAAGGATTTGAGGACGCAAAACCCCATATGGAAAGCTATCTTGAAAGTGCAAAAAATTATAATTTAAGTAAATATTCAATCAGCCATAAAGATAAGGAAAGAATCTATTCCAACTGGAGCGGAATTATAGATACAATGGGATATGAAAAGCCAATAATTGGAGATTGATTCTATTATTATAGAAAAAACCATCCGGAAAAAGATTTAAACGATACTTCTCTTTTTAGGAATATGGAAAAAATTGTTGAAAAAATAAAAACTCAAAAAATTCTGATAATTCTATTAAGTGGAATTGGAATAATCCTAATTGTAACAATAGGTTTAGCTATGTGGCAATACCCTGAAACTTACGAGTTCTTCAATGAACATATAAGTAATCTAGGAGGAATAGTAAGTGAAGAAGGTCATGCTAATTTCAATTCCTCATTAATAATGATAATAGGTTTCAGTATTTGCGCTGCTATAGCGTTAAGCATGTCAATAATATATTTTCTATCGAAGAAGTTGACATATAAAATTCCAAAAGGTGTTTTAGCTTTAGCACTGTCAGTTGGTGCAGCAGGTATAGCTGTTCCATTGGATCATACAACACTTAGACAATTTCATTATATAGGAGCAGCTTTGTTTATACTTGGTTTTGGAACATATAATTTTGTTTGTCAAGCGAGGAGATACTTTAGAAAGCATGGTGCTTGGTTCAAACCAAAGAAAAAATTCAGCTTCTGGTTCGACTTTGTCTTTTCATGGATTGTCTTAGCAGCAGTTGTAATGTACCTAGTTGTTTTCTTGTTGATGCATTTCACAACCTATACAAATATGCTTTCTGGTCCATTAGCACAGAAGATAGTATTGTTCGTAGATCTATTTGCTATAATTATATTCGATAGAAAAGATATGTAGTAAAATTAAGCTTTCCGAAATAAAACTGAGTTAAAAGTAGAAATAGAAAAAGGTGAGTGAGTAGAAGATTTACTCACTTCCTTCTTGCTCAATCTCCGACAGATGCTGATTCTACTACTGGTTTTGATATGCTTGAAAAATCAAATAATTTTGTTCTGATGCTTAAAAATACTAAACCTACAAGAATTACAGAACTAGCCTCTAGATGAGTTACAACAAATGATGACTGATTATAATAATTTGAGTGTTCTGATTAGATATCAGGAATTTGAAAAAGAATTGAAAGAGTGTATAGGATAAGAAGAAGAACAACTGATTAGAATATTTGAATTTAAGTTCACGTGGAGAGAGAATTGCGTCTAAGGTTTTTAAGACAAATAGACAGAAGATTAATTAAATATTATAGCGTTTTCTAATAAGAAAAATAACTAATAGTCCCACAGAGAGAGTAACTAGAAAAGAATAAGATAAGTCAGTTGTTGGAGTAGGTTCTTCAGGAAACAAAAAGGTTGCATTAGCACCATTATGAGTTATTTGAATATCAGAACCATTAACTGCAATTTCTGAGGTAAAATGGTGGTAATTATGTTGTTCTTCAGAGTCATCAAGAAAATTCCAAACGGTGTAGTTGCCATTAGGAGGATCTTCAAGTGTATCATTTACTTCGAGGGTAAATGTTAGCGTTCCTTTAGTAATTCCAGGATTAATAGTGTGATTTGTGAAAGCGGCACCACAATAATATGGACCTACTACTTGACCAATATACTGTTCATTCTCAAATGAGAGATTTCCATCCACAAAAACAAGACAAGTGGAATGGCTGAATATATACAACATTCTACCAGAGGGATTGATAATCTCAAGAGAGTAATCGAACTCAAAGAAAGTCCAATTAGGGTAGTTTTCTTTATAAATCAATTCTGGTGGAAGAACTATTTCTGTTATACGAGTATATATTGTATATTCAGAAACAGTTGCTTGAGGTAAAAGTAAAGGGAAAGAAAGAACAAATGAGAAGATAAGATAAATAGAGGGAAGATGTTTGAACAGTCCCTTCATCTAGAAAACTAAGTATTATTCATTATTAAATCTAATCATAAAGAGAAATTATCCGAGAAATTCTTTTATGTTACCAAGAGAAAGAGACTTGACTGAAATGTCAACAAATGATATGAAAAAAAGTCTACTAGCGATTCTAATTTTTTCTATTATATTACTTCCTTCACGAGTAAACCAAGTGTGTATAAACACCGGAAATACCCAAAACGATAGTTATCCAATTAAAGATGAGATTCCAATCGAATATTTTAACATCACTATAACTAACGATGAAAATTTTACTGATTATGGTTTCCCAGGAACAGGAACTAAAGAAAATCCATTTAGGATCGAAAACTATTCTATTGATGCTGGACATCATCAAAGAGGAATTGCTGTTGTAAACACTACAAAGCATTTTATCATCCAAAACTGTTATATTACGAAGACAGGAAATCCTGCACTCTTACTTGAAAATGTGTTCTATGGAACAGCAACTATTCAAAACGTTACAATTGTTAGCGTCTTTGAGACAGGAATAATGGTAAGATTCTCTAGAGGAGTGACAATAAGGAAAAATTACATAACGTATGCTACAAATGGTTTTACAGATGAAGGATACGGAATATCATTGTATCGTTCGAATGACACCATAGTTTCTAACAACATATGTGAAAGAATCAGTCGTCACGGGATAGAATCATTGTATGGTACAAACAATACTTTTGTTGAAAATAACTGTTCAAACACTTTTAATACAGGTTTTTTTCTCTATGAAGAAACACAAGCAAAAATCATCAACACCACATGTAATTTTAACTTACGGGGGATGATTTTAGTAGATAGTAGCTTAACTCTAGAGAATAACCAAATCAACCAAAATAGTCATCATGGATGTATTCTTAATGGTGTGTATAATTCAACTATCACTAGAAACTCTGTTTGTAATAATGCTAAAGAGGGATTATTACTTACTGATTTGAGAAACTCGACATTTACAGAAAACTTTGTTTGTTTTAATGGAGATATAGGTTTCAAAGGTTTAAGAATTAAAAGATGTACATTTACTTTTAATCAAATTGTTAACAACTCACATTATGGATTAGTAATAGATGGTTACTCATCAAACAATCTTGCTCATCATAATAGGTTTGTTTGGAACAAACCCGGAGGAACCTCTCAAGCATTTGACAGTGGCAATAATACTCTATGGTATGACCAAGAAACTAAAGAGGGGAATTACTGGAGCGATCACAAGAGAGGAAAATATGAAATAGATGGAAGAGCTGATTCTTTTGATAAATACCCATTAAACAGTGATTTAGAGAGTGCTGATTTTTATTACCTATCTTTTCTGTTGAGCTTTCCTCTTATTTCATTCATATTGTTGAGAAGAAAAAGAACTAATATTCCCACCGAGAGAGTAACTAGAAAAGAATAAGATAGATCAGTTGTTGGAGTAGGTTCTTCAGGAATCATAAAGGTTGCATTAGCACCATTATGAATTATTTGAATATTAGAACCATTTACTGCAA
>JAGLRO010000124.1 GCA_023136245.1 Candidatus Heimdallarchaeota archaeon | reverse complement strand
AGTGAATTACTTCCAGAAGAAGATAGTATTTTAGTAGAAGAAGATGTTAAAGCAGATGTTGGTTACATAAAGGATGTTATTGGAGGAAGACCAGTATTTGCTCATCCTTCCGAAAAGGGTGGTTTTCGAATTAGATATGGAAGATCAAGAACAACAGGTCTCGCTAGTATGGGAATTCATCCAGCTCTTATGGGTATTGTTGATGATTTTTTAGCTTGCGGTACTCATGTTAGGACAGAGCGACCAGGAAAAGGTGCAATTGTCATGCCTGTTGATACAATCCATCCTCCAATTGTCAAGTTAAAAAGTGGAGATGTTAAAAAAGTAAATAGCTACAAAGAAGCAAAAAAAATTAGAAAAAATGTCGAAGAGGTACTATTTTTAGGTGACATGCTTTATGGTGTTGGTGAATTTAATCAAAATAATTATGACTTAATTCCATCCGGCTATTGTGAGGAATGGTGGATTCAGGAACTAGAAGAGGCACTTAAAGATATATCATCAGAAGAACAAAAGAATACAAAAAAGACGTTGGAAGAACGTTTAAGAGAGATGCAAAAAAATCCTCTTGAAATCATACCAACTTCTAAAGAAGCTATAGAAATTTCTAAGATTTTTGGGGTTCCACTTCATCCTGAGTATACTTATCATTGGTCTAATATTACAGTAGAGGAATTCCATCAGTTACGTGATTTTGTAGCAAAAGAAAAAACTCTGCGAGATAAGATATTAATAATTCCTTTCAAGGATAACGTTAAAGCTATTCTAGAATGTATTTGTATACCTCATAATGTAATTGATAGCACTATCAATTTTGAATCTCATAGCATTCCTTTACTTTTATCACTTGGAATTAATGGAGACAAATTAATTCCTTTTGAGAATAAGAATGATAATACATTAGATGTTATTAATACAATTAGTGAGATAAAAGTACGAGCAAAGTGCCTTGTATACTCTGGAGCTAGAATGGGAAGACCAGAAAAAGCAAAAGATAGACGAATGAAACCTCCTGTACATATGCTTTTTCCGATTGAAGACAATGGAGGACGTCTAAGAGATCTTCTAAAAGCAAGTGAGAAAAAAAGCATTGATATAGAGTTAACACATCGAAAGTGCAATGAATGTGGCATTATTACTCATAGAGTAAAATGTACTTCATGTGGAAATCCTACAGATATAATTAGAAGATGTCCGTATTGTAATATTGAAGTAGCCGATGATTTTTGTTCAAAATGTGGAAAAAATACAGTAGGATTCAAAAGAGTTTCTTATCCTCTCGATTCAAGAATTAGGGAAATAAAGAAAAACCTTGGTGGACCTTTTCCTCAAAAAGTGAAAGCTGTTAAGAAACTGATGAATAAAAACAAAGTTCCTGAATTATTGGAAAAGGGTATCTTAAGAGCAAAACATAATGTATTTGTTTATAGAGATGGGACAATACGTTTTGATGCTACAGATGCTATAGTTACGCACTTCAAACCCAAAGAAATAGGAGTGTCAATCCAGAAATTGCATGAAATCGGTTATACTGCTGATATTCATGGAAAACCTCTGGAACAAAATAATCAATATGTGGAGTTGAAAATACAAGACATAATTCTGAATAATGAAGGAGGGAAGCATCTAGTGAAAATTTCAAATTTCATTGATGATTTGCTTGAAAAGGTGTATAAACTTCCTAGATATTATAAAGCAACAAAACCAGCAGATCTTATCGGACATATTATTTTTGGACTTGCTCCCCATACTTCAGCAGGTATTGTAGGTAGATTAATAGGTTTTACAAAGGCTAAAGTAAATCTGGCTCATCCTTACTGGCATGCAGCTAAACGTAGAAATGCAGATGGTGATGAAGATTCAATCCTTCTCGCTCTAGATGCTTTTCTAAATTTCTCCAGGAGTTATCTACCTGAAATAAGAGGAGGAAAGATGGATGCTCCATTGATTTTAGTTGCAAATTTGAACCCTCATGAAGTGGATGATGAATCTCAGAATGTTGATACATGTTCCAAATATCCTCTGGCATTCTATGAAGCCACGTTGAAACAAAAGTCTCCCAAAAGCGTCCTACCATTGATTGATATGATTAGAAATCGATTGAACGATGAAAGCGCGTATGAAGGTTTTCTCTACTCACATGAAACTACTAAGATCTTTGATGGACCTGAGACAACTACTTATAAGAATTTAACCAAAATGGCTGAAAAAGTAGACGCACAGCTTTGTGTAGCAGAACTAATTCGTTCAGTGAATGTACAGGACGTAGCTTATCGAATTGTTGTTAATCACTTTATTCCTGATCTAATAGGAAATTTAAGAAGATTTGGAGCACAAAAGATAAGATGCACAAAATGTAATAGAACTTATCGTAGAATCCCCCTATCCGGTATTTGTCCAAATTGTAAGAATGCCAGCTTAAATCTAACTGTTTTTGAAAGATCTGTCTCAAAGTATTTTGCCATGGCAACACGCTTAGTCAATGATTATAACCTTTCAAAGTATCTGAAAAATAGACTAGCTATTATCAAACATAATATGGAATCATTGTTTGATTTTAAGGAAACTCCATCTGCAGAACAAGAGAGAAAGAAAATATCTAATAATCAAGTGGTTCTTTCTGATTTCTTAGTCAAAAATGATCCTGAAGAAAATTAATAACACATTTCAACCATTTTTAACAAAACGAATAATTTTTAACTATCTGACTATTTATTGAACTGAAACATAATGGGGAAAACAACAGAGAATGAATCTTCTCTTGCATTGAAAGCACTATCTAATCCTAAAGGAAAAAACAAGTATATTTTCGCAGCACTTTCTTTTGTTTTTGTAGTTTTATTAACAATTGTACTGTATTTAGTACCAGATTACTATTTCCTCGAAAAACTTACCAATGACACAGTTTTTCAATTTTTACAATTCTATCAGTATGATGTCATATTAGATGGATACTTCAGTGAAAAAGATGTGGGTGATTCATTTATTGTGATTATTACAAACATTCTGACAGGATTAGATAAACATAATGCACTTACTCCAGTAATAAAATCAATAGAAGCTAATAGGAGATTTGCAGTTGTTAGAGCATGTACAGGAATGCAGGCAGGAGCCCTTTTGATGGCTTTAATAATCGTAACTCCTGCAGATTTTTGGAAAAAGGTTAAAGCAACTTTTTACTCAACAATAGCTTTGATTATAGGAAATTTTTTGAGAATAGCTCTTGTTATTGGTATGACAATAACACTTGAAGTCAGCTATGGTACCAGTGCTGGTGCTGCATGGTTATGGGCTCATGATGTTTTAGGAAAACCTATAGGCTTCTTTGGAACGATACTTTTTGCGATTATAATTGAAAAGCAAGGAGTTCCAATATTAAATACAGTAAGTATCTGGATAGATTCCTTATTTGATTTGTTTAGCTATCTAAAGAATGCAATTATTTCACTAGTTACTCCCTCTAAGAAAGGTTCGAAAAAATGAGAGTGAGTGGAAAAGAAAAGATGGTATATCAAAATTAACAATCTTTTTTTTCGATTGGTGTGGTTTAAAGTTTAACTGGTCACTTTCGTAAAGTTTTATTAAACGTATTTTTATATATAATTTGAATACAGTTTGAATGTGAAGCTAAAATGAGATTCTTAGAAGTCCAGGAAGATGGGTCAATGCTTGAAAGTCAAGAATTAGAGCTTGGTCCTGAAAAAGTAATAATTGTTGTGGATGAAATTGATAAAAGAATGTGGTTGTGGAAGGGAACTAAATGTCCGATAAGAAAGAAATTCATTGGAAGTAGAGCTTTATCAGATTTAAGAAAGAAAGAGTATGGGTTTGCATATGTTCCCCAATCCTGTGATCAAGATGATGAGACTGCGGAATTTGTTGCCATGTTGGGGAAAATAGGTAAAACCGATCTTATACCAGAAGTTGTTATGGATCGCGCTTCAGAGATTATTGAAAGACAGAGTAGAATAAATGTTTTTGAGGAGACAGCTGATGCTGATAGACCTACACCATCCGATTCTGGTCCAGATGAAGACGTACAATTAAAAGATAGACCTGCACAAGTTTCCTCTTCTGAGTTACCTACACATATGGCAAAAATGGGTGCACCTGGTAATAGACCCGTTCCTACAATATTATCTGCTATGGAATCAGGTAGTGTTGATATTAAAACTCCAGATAAACAAATTGGTGATGAATCTGTAGTAATGGAACAAGTTGTAAAAATGGACAAAATTTTGGATAAGTCTCTGAGTATTCTTCGAGATTTAGGTGCTCCAAAAGGATTCTATAGAGATTTAATCATAATAGGGAATAAAGTTTACACGGAGACATATACTGGAGAATTTGAAGAACTTGATGAACCACCTGAGGGGATATTCTTTTCAAGATCTCATGTACCCCGAATGATTTGTGAAAATGGTCTTGTACGTGCAATAGAATTTCTGAAACCTGAAGAAGGTGCGGAATTAAGCGAAGAAGACGAAAAAATAGCACAAGATATTGAAGATCTACTAGCAATGTTTGAGATTGAAGTAGGTTAAATCTTCAATATAATCCGCAATTTATTTTTATGGAAGGTTATTATGTGGTATATCACAAATTAGTTCTGCATATCCATCCCTCAATTCCTTCGGATTCGAAAGTTTTGATGGAAGAATTCAAAGAAGGTACAGTCCTTTTTGATGCATTAGTTTCAGTATTATCAAAAAATCAAAAGATTGCAAAAGTTCTGTTACTTAACAATGCTATTAGACATGGTTTTCTATTTATATCAGATAAAATTGAACTTAGATCAACTAATAAACTAAAAGATACAATCAAAAAAGATGTAGAAATAAAAATTGTTCCAATATCACATGGTGGTTAGTTAATGAGGGAACATAGCAGAATCATCTGAAACAAACTTCTTTAGATATATTTTTAATTTGTATAATTCCTAAGCATTTTGCTTGATTCATGCCAGGATAGCCAAGCGGACAACGGCGCTGGTCTTGAAAATCAGTTCCTTTAAGGATCCAGGGTTCAAATCCCTGTCCTGGCTCCAAATTTGAGAATATCTCAATAATTTGGATATTATTAGAGGTGAAAGCACTTTGTCCACTATAGAAAGTCCATATGTCCTAGGTATTGCTGAAAAACCACAAGCTGCTAGAAGATTAGCAAGAGCATTAGATGAAAAAAGTAAACCTCAACTTAAAAAAATGAGAGGGGTTTCTGTTTTTATTTGTCAAAGAGGAAATAAGAAAATTGTAATTGCTCCTGCAATTGGGCACTTGTTTTCCATTTCACCAATTAGTAAAACATGGAATTATCCTGTGCTAGATTATGAATGGGTTCCAAGTTATATTGTAGATAAGAATGCTAGAACAAAGAATTTTATTGATATTTTTAAGATTTTAGCAAAAGGTGCAGATGAAGTCATAATTATGACTGATTATGACAGAGAAGGAGAAGTAATAGGTTATTTGATACTCAAGCTTTTGCTTGGAAAGGAACAAGCTGAGAGAATGAAATTTTCAACTCTTACAAGAAGGGATATAATTAGTGCATATGATAAAAGAGAAAAGGAACTAGATGTTGGTTTTCTAAATTCAGGTTTATTAAGACATTATGTTGATTGGTTATATGGAATTAATTACTCAAGAGCTTTAAGTTTATCATTAAGAAGAGTTTCAGGTCGATTCAAGACTATTTCAATTGGTCGTGTTCAAGGACCAACTTTGGGATCAGTAGTCAATTTGGAAGAAGAACTTAATTTGTTTGTTCCAATTCCGTTTTGGACTATAGAAAGTGAAGTAACAATTGAAAATAAAAGGTTCAAAGCTTATTACGAAAAAGCAAGAATTGAAACTCAAAAACAGGCAATTCATATTGAACAGGAATGCGAAAGTTTGGTAGGTTATGTTTTCAATGTTTCAAATGAAGAAAAAAACATGTTTCCTTTTCCTCCATTTAATCTTGGTGATCTTCAAAGAGAATCTTATAAACATTTCAGATTCTCTCCTTCTAAAACTCTAGAAATAGCTGAGAAGCTGTACTTGAGTGCAATGATATCATATCCTCGAACCGATAGCCAGAAATTACCTATGTCACTTGGTCATAAGACAATTTTGAAAAAACTATCAGAACAGATTGAATATGGGAGTTTTGCTACAGAAATAATTTCAAGAAAGAAATTTAAACCTAGAGAAGGAAGAAAATCAGATGCTGCACATCCAGCAATACATCCTACAGGTAATAAACCTGCTAAGAATCTTATTGCAAATGAAAGGAAGATTTATGACTTAATTGTTAAGAGATATTTATCCATTTTTGGTGAGAAAGCAATAATATTAAAGAAAGTAATAGAAATTAAGATTAACAACCATAAATTTGAGGTTCGAGGTAGTCAGATATTATCTGAGGGTTGGGTAAAATATTACAAACCCTACTTCTCACTTGAGGAAAGCATTGTTCCTAATGTTGAATTGAATAGTAAGATTTCTTTTGATTTTGTTATGTCCAAGGAGCATTTTTCAACTCCTCCAAGACGTTTCAATGAATCAACTTTACTTAACAAAATGGAAGAAGAGAAGATAGGAACAAAGGCCACAAGAGCTGGTATAATTAAAACATTGTTTGACCGAGGATATGTGCAAGGACACGTAATTCAACCAACTCCTTTAGGATTTGCAGTAGTTGATGTACTCCAAGATCATTATCCTGTGCTGATTAGAGCAGAAATGACAAGAGAATTGGAAAATATAATGGAATCTGTTCAAAATAAGAAAATGGAAATTGAAGAAGTAGTTCTATCTATCAAAAAGGAATTGAAAAGCTTGTTGACACAGTTTCATAAAAAGGAAAACGAAATAGGCCTTTCATTATATCAAAACCTCCAACAGTCAGAAGAAAGTAAAATAATAGTAATAGGTAAATGCCACCAGTGTAAAGTAGGAGAATTGCGAATAATAAAATCTAGAAAAACTGGAAAAAGATTCATTGCGTGCTCATCATATTTTGATAAATCAATAAAATGCAATGTAACATTTCCTATTCCAGCTACTGGAACAATAAAACCAACAAACAAGTTGTGTAAACATGATAATCTACCTATAATTGAATGGCAAAAAGGAAGAAAGAAACAGTTTATGTGTGTTTCACCTGATTGTCCTTCAAAAAAGAAAGGAAAAACTGATGAAAAATGAATGAAAATGGCAAGTTATGTCCAATATGTAAAGTCAAGAAGAAAAACTCTATGGACAAATATTGTGAAAAACATAATTCTGCAAAAAAAGAAATGCAAAAGGGTTATGAATTATGGTTAAAGGCATATAGAGTTCTTTCTTGGGATGATTATCTTCATAAGCTTTTGAATTTAAGTGATTCTGTAGGTATCTTGGTTCGTGATATTGCAGAATATGAATTATATTTTAAACAGAATTAAGCTTTTTTTGAATAAATAATATTTGACTATCTTAATTTCGAGGTACAATATTATCTATTATATTCTCTGGAACAAATTGTTCTAAATCATTATATCCTTGTCCTGTTCCAATGAAAACAATTGGACTCTCGGATAGATGTGTGATTGAAACAGCAGCTCCTCCTTTTACATCTGCATCAACTTTGTTAAGTATCGCTGCATCTATTCCAATTTTTTTGTTAAATAGAGTAACTTGAGAAATCAATGAATTTCCTGTCAAAGCATCTCCAACAAATATTTTCAAATCTGGTTGAGTGACACTGCAAATTTTCCGTAATTCAGCCATTAGGTTTGAACTAGTTTCTATTCGTCCAGCTGTATCAATTAGAACCACATTAATTTCTTTAGAAATTGCATGATTTATTGCATCATAAGCAACTGCTGCTGCATCTGATCCATAAGTTTGAGCTATGACTTTTATTCCTAAAATTTCTCCATGTTTTTGTAATTGTTGGATACTACCAGCTCGATATGTATCAGCTGCTGCAAATACACAAGAAAATCCCTTATCTTGAAGATATTTTCCCATTTTAGCTATTGAAAGAGTTTTTCCAACACCATTTACACCAAAAAAAGCAATTATAAGTGGATTTTTTTGTAATCTAGCTTCTTTAACTAGTTTCAAAATATCGATTTGTTGATGTGGATTTAATACTTCTAGAATTACTTCTCTTAAAGAGGTTATTATCATAGATTTCGGTTTAGAAAAACGAGTATGTTCAGCTTTTGATAGCTTTTCTTCTAGTTTCTTACAGATAACATCAGCTGTTTCTACTGCAACTTCATTTTTTATTAGTATATCTTTAAGTTCTTTTGTAAATCTAGATATTGATTTTGGTGATAGCTCAGTTATTGTGATTTTTTTTAATGCTTTTGAGACGTTTTTTCGAAGTTGATCAAACATGCAAATACACGTCTCCTTTGATCACATTACCGATTTAACTAATCTATCAATCTCCCTCAAGCGTTCGATAACTTCATTATAACTAGCTTTAATTTGAGTTATCTGAGTTTCAACTTCAGATTTTTTCTTTTTTAATCCATCAATTGCATGATCAAGAGATTTTTCACTATGAACACCAGCACCAATTGTAACTATGATTTTCTCTGTATCTTGAACTGTTGCGTAAATGAAGTTTCCAGCTCCAATAGGAAATAGAACTTTCTTATTTTCTTTAGAATTAGTGAGTTCAGATAAAGTTTGCTCAGCATTTTGAATCTCATTATAATAATTGTTCAAAATTTCCATTTGTTGATTATATCTATTCGCTTGTTGCTCTAGTTGTTGAGCTGCTAAAAGTAAATTGTTAACTTCTTCTTTTGAGATCTTGTCAGCTGAGGTATTTTCAGACATTTTTCTCACTTTCTTTTAGGTATTTGTAATCCATCTTCGGATGCAAATGATTTTATGACACTATCTTTAATTTCTTCCGGATCTGTGATTTCTTTTATATCTTTTTTATCTATGAAGATTACATTTCGTTTTACTTTGTGTTGACTACCTATTACTGAATAGATTTGATCTAAAGCATCTTCTTTACTAACTGCTCGGACATATTTACCAAATGGTATAGTTCTTTTTCTTTTCTTGAATTTTCCACGAATATGGTATGTTTTGACGGAAATCATCTGTGTTCACCTTTGTATCAACAACTTGCAGTTTGTAAAAGGGTTTTTCAACTTTTTGAATCGATAGTCATTATGGAGCTAATAATACTTCAAAAATTCGCATGCTTTCAGGACCTGTGCTATCTGTACCAATAACTGCTCCTTTTGAATTAGCGATTATTCCTACTCGTGGATAGGGGATACCTCTATTTATTGTACAAACATCTGCTCTAACCCTTAAAATGGAAGATAATTCTCTTACTTCTTCTTCTGATAGAAGTGGATGAACTAATGCTCCTTTGTTTGTACTCATTGCCATGCTTCCTACAAGAGGAGATTCAAGCAAACTTCCTACTACTACTTCAACTTCTAGAATATCTTTGATTTGTGTTTGAACGTTTTTCTCAAAAATTTCACTAATAATGGCACCTTTATCATTCATAACTATCAAATTCCCTAAAGCTGTGTGTTTACTTTTAATTTCAATAATTTCTACATTCTCCTCAAAAGCTTCAGTCAATAGGCTAATTTCCTTACCAGAAATATTTTGTGGTACTAACAAGGATTTAGAATTTCCTATTGCAAGAGTTCCTATTAAGACAGAATTTCCAATGGTGTTTTTGATAACACTAACATCAAGAGTCTCAGATATTGTTTCAATATTACTATCCTTTGTTCCAAAGGGAACAATTGAGTATTTTTCACTTGATAACGCGAATATTCCTAGACTAGAATTACCTAAAACAGTACTTTTTGATATATCCAAGTTTATCAACTTCCAAAAAATAAGGGAGAAATTAATTCTCCTCTGTTTGCTTTTCTTCCTCTTCTTTCAATTCCTCTTGTGGTTCTTCTTGAGGTTCTTCCTCAACAGAAGTTATTTCTTCATCATCTTCCTCTTCCTCTTCTTCATCCTCAAGTTCACCAGGTATTGAAATTCCTTCCAAATCAGGAAGGGCAGAGATTTCTACTTTTTCATGAATAAGCTCAACTGTAGCAATTTTCTCCTCATCGATTGTTTCAACTATAGCACGAACTTTGATTTTTCGTGGAGGTTTTTGAATACCTCTCTTCCACATAAATTCATTCAATTCATTAGTTATTATAATTTCATTTGCTTTTGTATGTTTGAAAATATATTCCTTTAGCATTCTTATGGCTCTAGGTGTTCTCTTATAAGGTGCTGTCTTATTCAACTTAGGATAAAAAGGGATTGTGTATATGTTTTCAATAGCTTCTTGTGACATCAATTTTCCTCTCTTTATCTTTTAATTCTTGTAGATCGCCACTTTCTACGTTTTGGATGGTTGCGAAAACGACGGTTTGTTCTAATAACACACCAACTAGGTACTGGACTATTTGATTTCAATTCTTTCCCATATCTTATCTTTTTTGACAAATTTCTATATCTTGCCATTATAATCGCCTTATATCTATCTTTGTTTCTCGTTTTTGCCCTTGGATTTTTCGAAGGATATCTTTTAACTGCGAATCACTCAGCTTATCACTAATTGCACCTTGTTGAGCTAATTGAATCAATCTTACCTCAACAGCTTCCGCAAGCTGAGGGCGTACTAATTTGACATTAGTGAGACGCTGTTTAGCTTCTTCAGTCAGAATTTGTCTAAGGATTGCTTGTTTCTGTGCTTCATGTGCTGCTTTCTGCTCTTCTTGCATTTGGGCACTAGCTTGTTGTTCTTGTAATTCTGCAAGTTTCTTTTGCCTTAAAGCTTCTAATTCTTCATCCTCATACATTTTCTTCTCATCCTTGTGGTTGAAGAGTTATTCTTGAGATGATAATTAACTTTTATTAAGATAATTTATCTCGGTTAGTATCTCTCTAATTCAGGAATTTGTCTTTTAATTTCCGCTGAAAGTTTATCAATGAAAGAGTGTCCTTTTGGAGTAATTACGCGACCCGCTATTATTCTACCTTTGCTTCCATGACCGCTTTTCTTTTGAATGTATTCTGCTTTTTCTAACTGCTGAAGTATTTTCCGAATTATTGCTCCACTACCTTTGGCGAAATGTTCTGGTCTAACACCTCTACGATGACGTCCTCCATAAGCAATACGAAGTTTTGAAACACCTATAGGTCCATAAAAGTAAATCTTTCTAAGAATGGAAGCAGCTCTAATATACCACCAATCGGGCTGTACAGGAGCATTTTCTTTATGTACTCCTGTCTTTGCATACATTGTCCATTCTGGTGGTTTTATTTCAGCTTCTTTCTTTAATTCTTCAGTGATTCTTTGAATTAATAGATCAGCAGGTACATCGTATGCGGTTGGCATAATTCTCACTTAATTTCCTATTTTACTGCTAGAGAGAGCTCTATACTGTTTTATCAGTCTCTCGGGAAGAAACCTCGTTTAAAAAGATTACTTTGCTAGATAAATGGGTATCGTGAAGAAGGACTCAGAAACAAAAAAACGTTTAAGTTTAGATAGCTATAAATGAAACAAGTAAAATGCCTCTTACTCCAATTCACATAGGTTTTGCAGTTTTTGTATATTCTATTTTCATTTTTTTGGATCCCATAGCTCTCGTGCTAGGTACTATATTGATTGATTTAGAACCAATAATGAATATGATTTTTAATATTGGAAAACTTCATGGAAAATTACACAGTTTGTTGGGTATTGTAGTATTAACTTTCCCAATTGCTGCTATAAGTTGTGGCTGCTTTAGACTTTTCAAACTTGATCGTTATATTAAGAAATTCAAATGGATTAACTCATTAATATCAAGTTCTCTTGGTTTGACATCGCACATTTTTTTCGATGGTATAGTATACTCAGAAATGGTGGTGCTGTACCCATTTTCACCTAAAACTGGTTTATTGTTAGATTTATGGTCAGCTCAAACAAACATCCTTATTCTAATGATATTACTTTGTGTGGGTATAGTTGTGCTTGTAGTAAGATATATAATTAACAGATATTTTAAAAAGAATGAACTAGAAACCAATATGATATTGGAAGAAAACTAAATAAAGAACATTTAATAGCTAAATATAGGTGCAATAATCATTGACTGAAGCAAATATAAAACTAAAAAGAAACTGGAAGAAATTGTTTAGTTCAATCGATGATTTATTTATTCTATTTGGAATCATTTTAAATGGTTTCAGTACAATTACTAGTTTTATTTATGGACATAAAATTGCAGGTATAATTCTTCTGATTTGTGAACTAATCCTATTAGGAATATACTTTATGAAAATGATTTGAAACTTAAATCCATTCTATTCTTCGGAAGATGAAAATTTGTCAATTATATACTGTCCCAGAATCTCAAAAGCTTTCTCTATGTTAAGTCCAGTTTTTGCTGAAGTTTCTAGAAAGAAATTCTCTAATTCATGCTCTTTTGTTTTCTTATTTAATTGATCAACGTACTTATTAGCATCCTCAAGAGTAACTTCTCTTTCTTCTGCTAAATCTGATTTATTAGCTAATATAATCATAGGAACAACACCTCTTCCACTATATTGATAGAGTTCTTCCATCCAGTTTGATAGATTTTGGAAAGTTTCTTTTCGAGTAATATCAAAAATAGCTAGTGCTCCAAAGCAACCTTTGAAGAATCTTGGACGAACATTCTTAAACATGGGTTGACCTGCCAAATCCCAGATTTGGAATTTTATTTCATGATTATCTATAATTCTAGTTGTTGCAGCAAAATCTGCTCCCAGAGTTGCTAAATGCTCTTTTTGAAAGCCTTTTCCTAAATAACGTTGTCTAATAGATGTTTTACCTACGGCAGCATCACCAATCAAAACAATTTTTATCATATATGATGATACTCGATAAGCATCTGGATCTTTTTCTTCAACTTCAATAGTTTCTTTTTGACTTTCCTTATGTTTTTTAATATTCTCATCAAAAAGAACTGGTCCTTTATCAGAACTTGAAGTTGTTTTCTTTTTGGATTGCTTTTTATTAGCCATATTATCTTATTTAACATTAGACTTTGAATATATAAAATATATGGAAAACTCTAATGCAAGGATATGTGGATATTGTTTTTCTAAAAATAAAGAAATAGTTTCGTTGTTAATCAGCTAATCTTTGATATCAGGAATTTTGTGAATAATTAGATACTTTTTAGCCAATTTACCTAATTCTTCTGCTTCAGAAATTGACAAATGAAATGTAGATTCTTTCTCTTTATTTGTTCCCTCAATTATTGCAAAATCTGCATTGGTTAGATGTGTTTTAAGCTTTTCAAAATAACCTGTATCTCCTGTATAGACGATTTTTTCTTCTTTTCTTTCAAGAATATAACCTAAAGTAGGAATATCAGGTAACTCACTTCC
>JAGLRO010000123.1 GCA_023136245.1 Candidatus Heimdallarchaeota archaeon | reverse complement strand
GTAGAATCAGCTTGAATATTCTCAATAATGTCAAATAATTTGCTGCCATCATCAGCAACAGGAGAGTTCTTTTCAATATCTTTTGCATTCCTGATTGCTTGGTTTGCTATCTTTCCTATTAACCGATATTTGTATTCAGAACTTTCCCCGATTATATATGTATCATTTTCTTCAAGTGTACTAATATAATCCTTAACTTCATTGCTAAGCGGACATTCAGGGAGCAAATAGAATTGTCCATCCATAACAACGCCTAACGCACCACCTACAAATGCACTAATTACATTATAAACACCATATCCACCTTGTATGAGAAAAGGAAATCCTGATTCATTGAATTGTTGTAGTAGAATAAATGAAGACTTTTCTTTAATTATACCTCCACTTTCAAATCCCTTTACTATAAATAAATCTGCCCAACTAGATTTCTCTCTAGCTTGTTCAAAATCGCAGACCTCAGCAACGAGTAATTCACAGTCTGTTGTGAGAGTAGACAATGTAGATTCTTTAACCTCAAAAGCAATAACAACTATAGGAATAAAATCGAATTCTTCTAACCAAATCAATTGCTTCTCGTTTATGACTCTAACTCCCCATAATTTTGAGCTATCTAGTTCTGTTAAACATTTTCGAATAATATTTTTGCTTTGAGTTTCAGTTAAACCTTCAAAGTCAACAAGCCCTACAGCATTAAGTTTAGAAAGCTCAATAGATAGTGTAGGATCACTGATTCCTTTTGGAGTGTATCCCCAAATGGGATGCTTTTTTTGTAAAAATTCCATTAGTTTTACTCTGTTCTTCATTTTTCTCACCTTAAACTGGAGAAATTCCATGTTTTCTTTTAGGTGTTTGTTCTCTCTTATTCTGAAGAATATGGAGAGCGAAAATTATCTCCCTTCGTGATTCTTTCGGATAAATTACCTTGTCAATATAACCTTTCTCAGCTGCTTGGTAAGGATTAGCAAATTCATCTTTAAACTCCTGACTAAATTTTGCAAGCACCTTTTCTGGTTCTTTTTCACTTGCTAGTTTCTTTCGGTAGAGGATTTTAACAGCTCCTTCAGATCCCATAACTGCGATTTCTGCAGTGGGCCAAGCTAGATTAATATCAGTTCCTAGATGTTTAGAACTCATAACAATATAAGCACCACCATAAGCTTTCCTTACTATGACTGAGATTTTGGGTACTGTTGCTTCAGAATATGCAAATAGCAATTTTGCTCCATGCCTTATTATCCCTTCATGTTCCTGTTTGATACCTGGTAAAAAGCCTGGAACATCTACAATTGTTAAAATTGGAATATTGAAAGAATCACAAAATCTAATGAAGCGTGATGCTTTGTCAGAAGCATGAAAATCGATAGCTCCACCTAAAAATAAAGGTTGATTAGCTATAATTCCAACAGTACTTCCTCCTATTCTTGCAAAACCTACGACTATATTCTTTGCCCAATCTTCATGTAATTCAAAGAAACTATCTGAATCTGTTATAATTTTTATGATTCTCTTCATATCATAAGGTTCATTTTCCTCTTGAGGAATAATCTGTGACAATTCTGATTGATCATTTTCTTCAATTTCATCAAACTTTACTGGAGCATCATCTAGGTTGTTTTGAGGAAGATATGAAAGCAATTTTCTAGCCAAATCAATTGTTTCTTCCTCAGTTTCACCAACTAAATGACAAATACCTGTCTGAGAACCATGGATATCGCTACCACCAAGATCGTAAAAGGATACTTCTTCACCAGTAACCGCTTTCACAACCTCTGGACCAGTCACAAACATGAAAGCATTGGACTTACTCATTAGAATAAAATCAGTCAATGCTGGGGAATAAACGGCACCACCAGCACAAGGTCCCAAAACAATTGAGATTTGAGGAATTACTCCTGACGCTAGAGTGTTCCTATAAAATATGTCTCCATAACCAGCTAATGAATCAACACCTTCTTGTATTCTAGCTCCACCTGAATCCAGTAATCCAACAATTGGACTTCCTGTTTTAATTGCTGAATCCATTACTTTGCAGATTTTATCGGCTTGAGCTTTTCCCAGACTTCCACCAAAAACTGTAAAATCTTGACTATAAAGAAAAATAGATCTTCCAGCTATTGATGCATAACCAGTAATAACTCCATCTCCCAATGGCTTATTTTCAGCCATTTCAAATCTAATATTTTGATGAGTAACGAATTCATCAAGCTCCACAAAGGAACCCTCATCAACAAGAATTTCAATTCTTTCTCTAGCTGTTAATTTGCCTTTCTCATGCTGATTCTGAATACGTTTCTTCCCTCCACCAAGTTTACTTTTTTCTCGAAGTTTGGAGAGCTCTTTTTTTTTCTTACTATCTTTAGTGTTGATCGATTTTTTGGGACTCTGATACATTTAAAATAAGAACATTTCACTTACATAAAAAAGCATCTACTTTTATAATAATATAATGAAAAAAGGTTTATAATGTACCATTCTTGGTGCGGAGATAGGATGCTCAAATCTTCAGATATGAAAATGATATTTTATGATGAAGTTGACTCAACAATGGAGGTTGCAATAAGGAAAATTCAAGATGGATTTGAGTCACCATTTATGATAGTTGCAAAACAACAAACAGAAGGGAGAGGAAGAGGTGTAAACATATGGTTTTCTTCACATGGAGGAATCTATTTGACAATGGTTATACCATTAGAAGATGAGATTACAAATGAGATAATAGCAATGATCCATTATTCTTCAGCACTAGCTGTTGCATCTTCATTGAATGATTTATTTAGTATTGATGTAAGAATCAAATGGCCAAATGACATAGTAAAATCAAAAAAGAAGATTGGTGGCGTACTAATTGAATATATTACAGGAGCTAAAAATTTCTTATTGATAGGTATAGGAATCAATGCAAACATTATTGTGAATGATTTACCTATTGAATTGCAAAAAAATACAATTAGCTTATTATCTATCCTTGGATTTGAAATTGAGTTAAATAAATTGATTGATAAATTGAAACTTGAATTGATTGAATTCTCTATCCTTACATTAAACAAGAAGTTTGATTTCATTATTGAAAAATTCAATAAGAAATGTATCTATACACAGAAAGAAATTATAATGAAGGATTCTCAGCAATTCACCTGCATGGGAATCAATAAATATGGACAGCTATCTCTCGAAAATAAAAATGAAGAAAGATACTTGAAAATAGAGGAATCAAATCTTATAAAAGCCGTCAAAAATTAGATATCAATATCTAACCTAACATTTAAAAATGCATGAGTTTCTTTTTTTATAGGTGTTTCAAATATGGTAACTATAATACCACCAATCATCAGCATGTTAGGTTCTGTAGCTGTATTGGGTATAATACTTGGAATTATTTTTTGGGGAATAAGGAAACTCAACAAAGTTATTGCAGGACGTCGTATACGAAGAAAGCTTGCCGCTGCTAGTATGGCAGGAGAGCAATTGAAATAGTGAGATAATCCTTTCTTAATTTTCTCTTCTTCTTTCAGAAAATTATTGGTTTTTTATCTGTTAACTATCAACATATAATCGAGATTGAGAAAGATTAATATTATCAGAGTAACAGTCTTCATTATGCGGGATAAACAAATCGCTATTGTGATCATTTTTTCTTTAATTCTTACAGTACCTTTGATTAGTTTAGCTAATAATGTTCTTGCAGATGATTTGTCACCAAGATATATCCACTTAACATGGCAGAATGACCCAAAAACGACTCAGACTGTTAGTTGGAAAACTGATATCTCAGCTTCCTCAATAGTTCAATATGGAATCGATGATTCATATGGTTCTGAAGCTAATGATGTTGATGGTAGTTGGCACCATGTCGAAATGACTGGTTTATCGCCAGATACTATTTATCACTACAGAGTCGGTGATGGTAGTAAGTGGAGTAGGGATTATACATTCAAAACCGGGACAACTGGGGATCTAGCTAAATTTCTTGCTTTTGGAGATGCTCAAGGAGAGGTTGATGGTAGAAGACAAATAGTTAGAGCTATTGAAAGAGTAGCAGCAGACTTTGTTCTTTTTTCTGGTGATTTTGTTGATACATCAACCCATTCTGAAGAATGGTATGGCTGGTTCTCATCGTTTTCTGGAATTACATCTGATACAACTTTAATGCCAACCATGGGTAACCATGAAAAAAATATCTCTTTTTATTATGATGCATTCGCTTTACCAGGAAATGAAGAATTCTACTCTTTTGACTATGGTCCATTACATATTCCCGTTCTACATACTTATTATGAAGGCTATGATTCTCATGGAAATTATGATAACCAAGCTGCTTGGTTGATAAATGATTTAGAAGCTAACCTAGATGCAAAATGGACAATAGTGATGATGCATCGACCACCATTTTCTTCATACACAAGAAATTACGAAGCATCAGATTGGTATAAGCAAATAAATTCAACTTTTGTTCCAATTTTCGAAAATTACAATATAAGTTTTGTAATAATGGGTCATGAACATGGTTATGAAAGATTGTTAAAGAACAATATTAACTATCTCATTGCAGCAGGAGGTGGGAGTAGGTTATATCATGTTGTTCCTTCTCAAATACTGAATGAATCTCAATATCAAGAATCAACATACAATTTCGTATATTTTGAAGTTGATGAAAACAAGATTCATGCAAGAGCTTATCGTCCAAATTATTCGTTTATAGACGAGGTTTATATAAATAAACAAGATAAGGCTGATCTTTCATTTGTTACTCTACCACTTACATATACTGATGATTGGAATGAAACTTCTAATCTGGAAATGTCAGTGATGGTTGCAAACACTGGAGAAAAAAATATCACAAGTGAAACACAATTAGAACTAGAAATTTATGAAACTCCATCTGAACATAGAGATTATGTACCTATGCCCATTATTGACACATTTGAAATACCACCTCTTGATGTTGGAGAAAACTATACTTTAGATTTCAACTGGGCAGCAGAAGTTCAAACAACCTTCAGATATACTTTAACCTTAGATAATCTAGAAATAGTTGATGAAGTTACAGAGGAGAATAATGAAATTGTAATATATCAGACTTTCTACGAGCCAGAAAAAGCTAATTTCATTGCTGAAGGAGTTTTGGGATTCGTACTAGTATTATCGTTTCTATTAGTACCAACTTTAATTAGAAAAAGAGTAAAGAGAAAGTAAAAGACCAAACAAAAATAGAATAAGAATATTAAGAATTCTTAAATCATTTTTTTTCATTATTTCTTCTTTCCTTTGTTTTTTGTTGAACTTAGTCAAAAGCAATTAGTACTTCTATCTAAGATTTATAAGATATATTCAGAATGCATTTTCTCTATCTCTATGAACCTTGTTGTGAAGGTGCACTTCTTGGATAGAGACGTTTCCAAGAAGAAAGGGCCTTTAAATATCCAATGTAATGCAAGTTATAGAAAATGAAAT
>JAGLRO010000122.1 GCA_023136245.1 Candidatus Heimdallarchaeota archaeon | reverse complement strand
ATTTGATCTTGGAAATTTCACCACAAAGAATAAAGGAGATTATTTCTCATACACTGCAAATACGTCTCTAGGTATTTTTGGGAATGGTTCATTCTATAGTTACTTGACTACATTTCCGCCTGAATCTGAAATTTGGAACAGTTCAGCACACATTCTATATCCACTGAATCTGTTTTCATATTTTGAAAACACTTCTACTTATTTTCCTTCTTGGTATAGATTTCCTAATATCAATGTAAAGGAAGTAATCGTAAGTCCATCTAAACCTACCGAATTTAGAAGGTTGCAGTTGGATATATTAGTTCAGAATAATGGAACAATACCTTCAGCTCCTTTTTGGGTTACAGTTTATGTAAATGATTCTTTACAAATACATACAACAATTGATGGACTGGATATCAACCAATCAATACCTGTTATATTTGAAGAATTTCAAGGACTGGGGATAAAAATACTAAATGTCTCTATTTTCACAGATTCAAGAAATCAGATTTTTGAGCTCTTAGAATTTGATAATGCTCTTGAATTCTTCATTCAGATTAACCGTAATTGGAATATAATTTATACTTCCATCGCAATTGCTGTTTTGATACTAGGATTTGTAGGATATCGAATAGCAAAAAGATTAATCAGACAAAGAAGACGAAATAGAACTCGATTTGATGTAATACTAAGTGATATTGAGGTATAATGTAATGACAACACCATCTGATGAATCCAATCTTGAAAGAAAAGAAAATACAACAGAAGATGGCGAAAAATTTGTTCCATTTAGTGTTATTCTAGGAAGAGATTTAATATTCATGGATTGGACAGTTCAATTTGGAAGTCAATTATTAGGAATAGTTTTAGGTGGGCTCTTGGGATTTTTTGTAGGGGTAAATGTTTTCACATCACTTTTTAGCGGAGGATCAGTTTCAGGAACAGTTTACCTTGTGTTTCAAATTGGGATAATCTTATCAGTTGTTGGATTGTGTGTCTATTATATCTATAAGCTTGGTATTCGGATAAATTCACCAAAAAAAATCGCTAATAATAAATTGAATATAATCAAGATTTCCTTCTTTATTCTGTCTAGTATTTTTGGTTTGGCATACATCTACAATGCTCATCTTGCTCCAGCAGTTCATAGAATTGCTGGTATAACAACGAGCGGAACAACTAATGGTGGAAATGGTGATAACGGGAGCGGGACAGTTGAACCAGGGACATCAAATGAATATATCATGTTACTCGGTTCATTAATGTTAGGAGCAGCAATCTTTGCACTTCTTTATGCTGGAATTGTTTATTCAATAAATATGAAAGTAAGAACAACTGAGGGAGTTGCAGTAGGATCTGCAGCTATACTACTAACCTTTTATCTATTATCTCAGTATTCACTTAATGAATACTTGATAAAAGCATTCCAGACACAATCCTATTCAGTTTTACTGGTTTTTCTGACGGATTTGTTTTATTATTTGTGTGTCTCGTTAGTTGTTATTCTAGCTTATCATCTTAGTCGAAGAATTGAACTCGCAATCATTGCTTTATTTTTTGGTTTTTCCTTTGGATATGCTGCGCCTTCGAATGTTTTTCTTCAGATTATTTCATTGAAATGGGGAGTTCCTGTTCTTTCTGATGGAGTAGATAATATTCAAGACAGACTTGCCCTCACTCTGGAAGGTTTTGAAATCGCGGGTTTAATAGGCATGATAGCATTCCCACTCATTTTTTACAAAGATACAGCTAAATTTGCTGTCAAATTGTGGAATACAATAAAGAAACAGGGTATAGCGTTGTTAATTTTCACTGTTGTTGTTTTCATAATTGAGCTTATCATTCAGTATATTAGTCAATACTTAGGCATCTTTCTATTTCTGATCGTGTTTATCATACTAGTAGGAGTGGTAAATGTATTAATTACTAAGAAATATGGAAAACAGAGTTACACGGGATTGTTAACAGCTATGTCTCAAGCAACTCTCCAGATGAGTGAATCAATAGTCCCACCCCTAGAGAAACAAACAAAAATATTGGAAATGAAGACAGCGAGAAGAGATAGAACAATTTTGATTCTTGGAACCACCATTCCTTTAGCAATATATTTCTTAATTATGTATCTTACTACCGCAATTACTGCACAAGTTCCAATTGGAACAACAATTTTCTTATTCTCAGCTGTTCCTATTTCTATAGGTATAGTAACCTTTTCAATCACTTTCTTTTTTGTAAAGAATCCATTGATCAAAGGATATTTCAATTATGCGCTTAAAGCAGTTGGATTGGTTGGAAGCATTATCTATTTCATCTATGCATGTTATGGTTTGGTTTATAATGAAGTTGGAATTTATCCACTTATCTCATTATTCTATATACCTTTCATAATAATTGCGCTTAGAGTAAAGAGAAAAGTGGGAACACTGCTTTTATCAATTGCGGGAGAAAATAAAACTAAAGCATTAAAGAAATTATTTACCAGAAAGGATATTGATTACAAAAACTTAGAGGATAATTTTGATCTATCTCCTTCATTATTTAAAATATGGTTAGCTCTCATTCTTACAAAACGAGGTGAAAAGGCTTCAACTATACAAAAGGTTCTCTCACTATTAACAAGCAGTTTTCCATTAGAAAGAGCGACAGGAGCTTTATGTTTGTTATATCTTAATGATGAAGAAACAATTGACCGTATTATAAAAGTATTAGAAAATGATACTGATCCTCGAGTCAGAGAAGCAATTGCTTATGGTTTAAGATATTATAAGAACCTACCTGAAGAAATATACAAAAGAATAATTGATTCGCAACATTACGAAGATGATGCAGTTGTTTTGGAAACAATAAAACAAACACTTTCGATATTGGATCAACGATTCTCTCCAGAACTTCAAGAAGAAATTCTTCTCGAAGAAATTTAGAAGATAGGTAAATGTGATTTCTTACCTACTATTTTACTTTAATATTATTCGGGCATCTACTGGAAATATACCATCTTCATTGGCAATTACTGGATTTATATCCATTTCAGCAATATTATCACGATATTCCCAAGCTAATTTCGAAAGTTTCACAATCATATCAGCAAGTTCTTCTCTGTCAACTTTGGGCATTCCTCTAAAACCATCAAGCAGTTTTTTCGCTTTTATTTCGTCGATTGCAGATAACGCTTGTTCTTTTGTAGTTGGACACATTCTAAATACTACATCTTGTATTGCTTCGACTAGAACACCACCAACACCAAAAAGGATTACTGGTCCGAAAGTAGAATCTGTATTTGTTCCGATTATTAATTCTAGCCCTTTATTGACCATTCTTTCGATTAGAATTCCTGCGATACTAAAGCTTTCAAATCGTTTCATAAAATCATCATAAGTTTCAATCACTTTTTCTTCTGTGTCTATGTTGATTACAACAGCTTTTGCATCTGTTTTGTGGAGAACTTCCGATGACATTAATTTCATTACAACAGGGAAACCGAATTCCTTTGCTGCTATTAGAGCATCATCTAAGGATGTAATTATTCTTGAAGGTGGAATATTCACACCAATATTTCGTAGTACTTTTTTTGATTCATGTTCTAATAATGCAGTACGATTTTCTTGTTTTACCTTTTCGAAAATCTCAATATTTTTCATTTTCCTTCCCCCATAGATACTTTTCTAGGATCAATCCCATGTTTTTTCAGATATTTAACATAATCTGTAAGCATCCCTAGAGCTCTCACAGCTCTACCTGGACTTGGAAAAACAGGAATATCATCTTTCATTAATTCCTTTGTTCCATAAACAGCTTCATCTCCACCAACGAGAGCTGTCACGAATGGTTTTTCTTTACGTTTTGCAATATCTTTTGTTATCTGAATAAATTCATTGATGTCCAAGTCAGGAATAACAGGAATGCAGAGATTTACAATTGAATCAACATTAGGATCTTCATAAGCTGCTTCCAAAGCTATTCGATAATCTTCAGCTACTGCACTGCCTGTCAAATCAATTGGATTACCTGTTGCGTAAAAGGAGGGAAAAGTTTCATCAAGATTTTTTTGAATAATCGGAGAAAATTCAGCAAGTTTCAAATTACAATCTGAGACCATATCAGATGCCATAACACCAGCCCCTCCACCATCAGTGATTATAGCAATCCTGTCTCCTAACGGTAGAGGTTGTGTTCCGAAAACCAGAACACAATCTTTTAGTTTATCCCAAGTTGTTACTCGTATTATTCCTGCATCTGAAAGCAAGTCATCAACAATTGCATCATTAGATGATAATGCTGCTGTATGAGATGCACCAGCTTTAGCACCAGTTTCAGTTCTGTTAGCTTTAATTCCCATAATAGGTTTTTTTAATGAAATCTCTCTTGCTTTCTGCATAAAGCTACGTCCATTTTTAAAGTCTTCAAGATAAATGATAATCATTTTAGTATCAGAGTCATTTCCAACATATTCAAGAGAATCTGTCTCATTGATATCACTAGCATTTCCATAAGAAATGAATTTTGAAACCCATTTAGCTGATCCCAATCTTGAGAGCTGATCTATAAATGCTGCTCCAAAAGCACCACTTTGAGTGAAAATTGATACGGGACCACTTTCTGGTCTCTTTAATTTGGTTCCAGGTAAAAACATAGTATCAATGCCCAACTCTGGAGAAAACAAACCGAGACAATTTGGACCTATAACATTCATCTCATACTTCTTCATAATTTCAGACATTTGTTGCTGTAATAGAACGCCTTCCTCACCTATTTCACTGAATCCACCTGTTGTGATTATTATGTTTTTTATCCCTTTCTTACCACTATCTTCCAGTGCTTGAGTAGCATATTTTGCGGGTACAACTAGACATGCTGCATCGATTTTTTCCTCAATCTCAAAAACAGATTTGTATAATTTCTGTCCATGGAGCTCACCACCACGAGGATTAACTAGAAATGTCTTTCCTGGAAAAGTGTGAACGAAATTATAAGCTATAACATTACCCGGTTTATTTGGAGTTGTTGATGCTCCTATAACACAGAACGATTTCGCATTAAAGAAATTCTTAAGCTGGGTGGTCATTTTTGTCAATCAATAATTGATAATTTTAATTAAAAGTATTTGGAATCATACTTTATAAAAATAAGTTCCCAAAAGAAAATTGAGGTAAAAATCAGCTGTTATCAATTTGAAAAGAAATATAAAGGAGAATATCCCTATCATAAACATGGCTAGAAACAGATTTCTTTGGAACTTTTTAGGAATTTTAGCGGGTGTGGGTGCATTAGTTGCAGCTTTTCTAATAAACAAGTATGCAGTAGCAAGTTTTGATTGGGGACCGATAACTGTTTGGAGTATAGGTGGTCTAGTTGCAACACTACTACTAAACTTTTTTGCTTACAAAAGAGATGGAATGAAAATAACTGGTATTGTATGTGCATTTGTAGTTATTGGAGGAGTCCTAATTGGAATTCTGATGCTTGTCACAAGCGGAGAGATATTTGGAGCAATGGGTGAAGATCTACTTACTACCATACTTGGTCCTGCTTTATTTGCAATGGTTTTAGTATTTGGTATAGTACTTATTGTAGGTAGTATACTTGGTTCTGGAATTCTAATAGGCGTAGCAGCAATAGGATCAGCCATCGGTGAATCTGTTTGGAAAGATAAACAAGCTGAACAAGTTAGTAGTTATACACCAGGTGGAACATATCAAACCATAAGACCTGAAGATTATCAAACCACACAACAACCTGTTCAACCTCGATCATCATCTGTAGTTTGTCCCAATTGTGGAATAAGTAATATTTCGACTGACAAATTCTGTACAAACTGTGGAGCTAAACTTAACTAGAAAAATTTTCTTTTTTTTTATTTTTTAATAATCACAACCTGAAAATATCAAAGATGAAGTTGCAAAAGACAACTTTTTTTACTATGAGTTTTTTTTCAATCTATGAAAAAAGATTCCCAAATTCCTCTTTATTGGAAAGCACCCTATCAGAAGGAAATATTAGCTAAAATCACAGCAATAAAAGATAACGAAATACAATTAGATCAATCGTTTTTCTATCCTGGAGGAGGAGGGCAATTACCAGATAATGGAACGTTAATTCTTAATGATAATGAACATCAAATAATTGATACATATAAGGTAGGAGATGAAATTTGGCATAAAATCGATCCAGAAGTAAAAATAAACTTCGACTTGTTTCAAGATGTTCTTCTCAGACTTAATTGGGAGAGACGATATGCTTTCATGAAAGCCCATTCAGCTCAGCACCTTATTTCTCATCTATTCAAAAAACTATATGATTCTGATACTAGTAAAGCAAATTTCGAGATTGACAAAATGGAAATTGAAATTCTAAAACCATTATCTTTTGAAGAAGTGCTCAATGTTATGAACGAAGCAAATGACTTAATTTTAAGGGGGGATGAAATTAAATCTATTATCGTTGATAAGGAAACATATCAGAAAAATTACTTAAGTAAAACTAGAGGGAAAAAATCACAAGAAGATGTAGTGCGGTTGATTCAACTTGGAGAGGATGGTTTCGATTTAGTTTGCTGTGGAGGTATACATGTAGATAATTTATCTGAAATAAAAGGAATATTTCTGGAATCTGTGAAAGAAAATACAATTAAATTACTAGTAGATAGGGTTGGTCTTGAATTTACAAATAAGCAAAGAAAATTGATGATTGAACTTGAAAATCTGACAACTAAAAAAGGGGACAAATTGCTAGAAACTATTAGGAATAAACTAATCGAGAATCAATCTCTTGAAGAAGCTAGTGTAATCTTAATGAAATTCCTGTTAAAAGAAAGCAAATCTCTAAGTAAAAAAATCAACAACCATACTATTCTTCTTCTCTCATTACCTGAAGTAGATAGACAAATAATTCAATATTCTGCAAAAGAATTGTGCAAAGATGTCTTTGTAGCAATTCTAGCTAAGAATGATATCCTTTGTCTTCTTTCATCAGATAAAAGTTTACCAGCTGATGAAATTGTTAAAATCTTAATGAAAAAGTTGGACAGAAAAGGAGGAGGAAGTAAAGCCTTTGCTCAAATCTTTGTAAAGGAAGTTGATGAACCATTGAAACTTGTTGAAGATTCAATTCTATCATGCAATTAATTATTAATAGAACAAATCTTCTTTTGATCCAATGTAAGTGTAGGTTATGGGATCAGTTTTCTCATTTCTTTGTACTTTTTGATTATCTATCAACTTATTCAGATGAGCTATCATATTTGTATTAGGTGCAAGTACCGAATATGGATGATACCATACAATTCCCTGAGAACTATGAACTCGTTCAATTAAATCATTAATTGTCAGATATTTCTGTTCTGTCATAGCCATTACCAGCTGATTCTCAAATTGGAGAAATGCTTCCTTTACATAACTTATGTAGGGAATAACATGTCTATCTTCTTGGTATCCATCATGAGCAGGACATATCATGGAGATTTTAGCTTTTTCCAAGAATTCGATGTTCTTGAACCATTCTTTGTAATTTCCAGAATAATCAATTAGATAACTATGAGGTAAAGCAGGATAGAGATTTAATGCATCACCTGAAAACATAGATCTTTCAGATGTTGTAAAAAACATACTGTGACCATAACTATTACCATCGAAATTTACTACCATCAGACGGGTATCCCCTAAATCGAACTTTTCTCCATCTTTGAAATAAATATCAGGTTTGAATTTTTCTAAATCATCAAAAGGATCTTTCTTTACAGCGAAATAAAGACGTTCTTTTCTAGAAAATTGGAAATGTTTGGTTTTTATCACATTTTTAGGGTCTTTCAGAACTTCTTCACATTTTTCATGAATTGCAACTTGAGCATTTGGAAATTGTTTTTTCAGTCGATAGACTCCTCCCATTACATCAGGATAGGGATGGGTAATGAAAATGTACTTAACATCCTTAATATCTTTACCTTTATTAAAAACAGCTTCTTGGAATGTGTTTTCAATTGATCCTCTTCTTCCTGTGTTGATTACTGCAAAAGAGTCCTTACCAACTAAATATCCTCTGTTTCTTTCTCCCCCATCTCCTGAAACACCTTCAATTATTGTTATGTTATCATGGATTTTTCGTATAGGTTCTGAGATCATTTTCTTTTCTCCTTTTATCTTGCTTCTGCTAAAATGTTGGCAACAGTTGTACTGACTTTCTTCATTTTATCAATTTCTTTTGATTTTTCTTGTTTATGTTTTTTATAATCTGATTCAGATATCTCTCCTGTTTGAGAATTAACATACAGGACCTCTAAACCTCTTTGTAATGACTTCATCTTTCCTTCTAATGCATCAAAGGTTTTTCTCATTTTAGCTAGTTCTATATTCAATTTTATAGTTAGATTTTCGATGTTTTTCTTGAATTTAGTTTCCATCTCTTCCAAAGTTGCTTTACTGACTGCTTTATCTCCTTTGAGAGCAGATAGTTTCTTTAGTTTTGTACGTACATTACTTCTATCTTCGATGATTTCTTCAATCGGTAAAATTGCAGAGAAATTCTCGAACAATTTTTCTTTTTTTGATACTTCTTCAACTTCTTTTTTCAATTTCTTAATTCTAGGTAGAGCTTCATCTCTTGGAATCAGTTTGTTCTTAACTCTATCCAATAACTTGTTTATTTCATCTTCCAAGTCTTTCTTATTCTTTAGAAGAGCATTGAAATCTTCTCGCTTAATAATAACATCAGCAATTCTTTCAACCAATTCCTCATCAGTAAGTTCTTTTGCTTCTTCTTCTTCATCTACTTCAATTTCTTCCACTTCTAATGGTTCATAAATCATACCAGTTGGTGATTCAGAATCTTCTCTAGCAATTTCTATTACGTCCTCCTTTATCACTAATTCTTCCTTTTCTTCTCTATGAATTAATCTTGCTCCACACTTACGACAGAAATTCCATTGTGGTTGAACAGGGTTTCTACAGTAATGACATTCTTCCATATATTAGTACACCTTTCTTAAGATAGATTTAGGAGTTATCCTTAAAAAAGATAATCTTTTGCATTTATGTGGAAAATGATGAAAATTGTAGTTTGTTCCGAGAATCCGGTAAAGATTCAAGCCGTCAAAGAGGCTTTCTCCTTATATTTCAGCGATTTTAGCATAAAGAAATTAGGCTTAAAAGAACATAAAACAGTGTCAAAACAGCCTTTATCTGGTAATCAAACCCTTGAGTCAGCAATTAAGCGAGTAGAAATAGCTAGAGAAATTAAAACTGGAAATTATTATGTTAGCTTAGAAGGGGGCGTTAGTAAAGATCAATATGGTGCTTTTCTTACATGGTTTGTATGCATAATAAATGAATCGGGAAAAAAATCTATTGCTGGAGGAGGAAGGATGCCTTTACCTTTAGTTCTCTATGAAAAGTTATCAGAAGATAAAAGAAAAGAACTAGGAGATATAATTGATGAGCTTACTAGTGATGTAAATACAAAACAAAAAGGAGGAGCAAGTGCTCTTTTTACAGGAGGAGAAGTTTTGCGAAAAGATGTATTTAAGAGAGACATCATCATGGCATTAATACCCTTTACAAGTCCCATCTTTCAGAATTTAGAAGGATAGAAAAAAAAAATAAATCAATAACAGCTTTGGTTTTTTGTATAAAGGATATCGTTTATAAATACAAAACTAATAGAATTATCAACCTGGATTAATTGTGATAGTAATGAAAGATAAAATTCAAGCAACTTTAGATGAAGTTCGTATTGCACTTCAACAAGATGGAGGAGACATAGCATTAGTTGAAGTTGATGAAGAAACAGGAGTAGTGCGAGTAGAATTACAAGGAGCATGTCGTGGATGCCCCTATAGCCAATTAACTCTCACAGGATATGTAGAAAAAATCCTGAAAGAACGAGTCCCAGGAGTTACTCAAGTTCTGAACGTTAATTTGGAGGCAATGAAAACATCTTAATAGTTACATAAAGTTTTTGTATTTTGTTTCTGTTATATTTATAGATTATTAATAATTGAGGACTCTCAATGTTCGAAACTATCCCTCCTGAAATAGCATCGCATCGAAATCGTATTAGTCCAGAATTATCTGAATTCTTAAGCAAAGTACTTGAGGGTAAATTTTCTCCTGAAGCTTCAAAACAAATCGGTAGGATTCTTTGGAATATTGTTGATGACCCTGTCTATGAAACAGATGAAGAACTAAAATACCTGGCTAGCAAAATAGGAGTATTAGTAGGTCAATATGACCTCTCTATAAAGTGTATAACTGAATCAATCGTGGGTACAAAAGTTTGGGGTAGTGTAGCTCTTTTTGAAATCGGAGAGATAGATGAAGCGATAAGCAATCTGCAGCAAATAATCGAAAATGAGAGTTCTGATTTAGCTCCATTGATTGAAGCAATATTCTGGATTGTATACTTGAAACTTCAAGTAGGAAATACAGAGAATCTAAATAGCTACAAAAACACATTAAATGCTCTTTTTGATGCAAGAAATATCAGATTAATTCCTAAGCAACTTCAAGAACTCAAGGAATTTACCGAGGGTTTAATTGAGTATCAATCAGCGAATAATATTGTTGGTCTTAAAAAAATCGAAGATTTCTACGAAAATCGAAAAGAGAATGAAGATCAATATTGGCAACTTATCGCACTTCTTACATTAGGAGAGCAGAAGATTGATTCAGGGGATTTCATTGCTTCTGAGAGAATTTTTGAGCAAACAAAAGAACTAGCCGATAATCTTGCAAATATACCACTTACAAGTGCAGCTGATATCGGTTTATCCAGCGTTTATCTTCTTAAAGGTGAATTGAAAAAAGGAAATATTCTTTCAGCTCAAACCATAGACAGATTACAAGGTGTATCGCAATATTACTCAGGTAAAGCATATTACGCAAGAGGGCAAATATTAACCAAACTTGGTCATCATAATCAAGCAAGAGAGAGTCTGAATACTGCTTATGCATTAGCAAATCAATATAGAGATTACAATCGAGGTTTTATGGCTCTTTTAGCCATAGCAGACAGTTATATTATAACAAATGAAAAGGACAAAGCTCAAGAAATCTACGATAAAGCCTACAATCAAGTAGTTAATATCGCAAACAAAAGACAGTTTACAAGAGCATTAGTTCAAATAGCTGAAAGTGACTACAGACAAGGAAATATAAGTAACGCTTTAACAAGAGCAGATCAAATTGAAACTTTATCTGAAGAGATACAATACCAAAAAGGTAAGACTGATGCGTTAAAATTAAGAGCAGAGATATCAATTAATCGAAATGAAGATATCAAAAAACAGGTTTTTACACTTGAAGCATGTCAAATATTATATCTAGAAGTTGGTGACGAAGAAAGTCATGCAAATTGCGACATTTTGATTGCAGAAGCTTATACACGGTTAGGAGACATTCATAAAGCTGCAAAACATTTGGAGAGTGCTAAAAATTTCTACTTGAAAATTTCGGATAGTATGAAAATAGCAGAAATCAAAGAACTGCAATCTTCATTTGATATTTTAGCAGGAAGATTTGATGAAGCTCTAGTAAAATTACGTTCATCTTACAGCCATTATTCAGATGTTTTTGATCGAAATAAAAGAGTGCGATGTTTAAGGAAAATAGCTGATATACTAGCTATGAAGGGAGATTTCAGAGAAAGTTTGTCCAGATATAAGAAAGTTAAAGGATTAATGGATGAATCAAATAATCTAATAGAGCATATCATAATTAATCTGAATAGAGCAAGAATTCACCAATATAATGATAGTTATGAAGACTCAAAAGAAAATTACAAGATTGCTGAAAGAATACTTCATGAGTTTAATCTTGAGAACATCAATAATCAGATTGCACTAGAAAAAGGACTTCTTTATATTAATAATAAAGAAGACGAATTGTTTGAAGAAATAAAAAATCAACTTGATGAAAATAAAGAGGAAAATCCTGTTTTATTTGAAACTTGGATAGGATATCTAGATGGACTCAAGCTTATGCAAGCTAATCAAATTGATGAAGCCTATACAATGTTAGTTAACACACTTCAAAAAGCATTGGAAAGAGACAAACTCGTCTCTGTTGGTACTCTTTTCAACCTAATACGATCAATTATTCTGCTGAATAAAGACAATCTAGATCAACCTTTTGTCACAGAAGAAGTGAATAATTATATCGGACTTATTAATGGTATTGTTACTGAATCTAAATTTTACTATCTAAAGGGTTTACTTTTTCTAGTAGACCTTCTTTGGCAAGTAAAAATAAAAGGAGGAAAGGATTACAACGAAATTATCGTACAAGCTTCAGAGTATTTTGCGAGTACAGGAATTGAGGAATTTGGTAATCTTCTAATTGTTCTTCAGTTTAACATCAGCAGTTGGGAAGGACAAGAAGATACACGAATACAAACTATACTCAGTACACCAAAGAAATATGACTCACCTGAAGAAGCTATACTGGAATTCCTTGAAAAAGCAAGTAGAGCTTTATTTATCGAAAACTTACTAATAACAGAGAGAGAGATTCTTCAAACACTATACCAAAAATAAGATAAAACTATAACGATTTTACAACTACAGAAATTAGAATTTTATCGAGGATATCAAATTTTCAACAATCTGATTAGCTAGACCTATATAATTTTCAGGCTTAAGAATTTCATCTATCTCTGATTCAGTAAAATATTGCATAATAGTTTGATCATTCTTTACTGAGCTAGAAAAGTCTTCCTCATTAGATAATTGTTTTAAAAGCTCATGAGCTTTTTGTCTTCCAATTTTGTCTGTCATTTTTATCATAAGATTTTCTGCATTCTGAGCTCCTTTTCTTAGATGTAGATTTTCCTTTATTTTTCCTTGATTAATGAATAAACCAGACAAGATTCCGTTCATTTGTAGAAGAATGAAATGAGTTAGTATTGATGCTTCAGCTAAAATTATACGTTCTGCACTTGAGTTAGTCAAATCTCTTTCATGTTCCAAACAAATGTTATCTAATGAGGTTAAGATATGACTTCTAATTACACGAGCTAAGCCACAGATTCTCTCGCTTTTTTCAGGATTCCGTTTTTGAGGTAGGGTAGAAGATCCTACTTGTTTATCTGAAAAGGATTCTCGTAATTCATCAATTTCTGTTCTTTGCAGATTCCTTATTTCTCTTGCAAAGTGATCAAGAACTGTAGCAATTAAACCAAGAGCATAAACATACTTAGAGATTATTACGCGGGAAATTACTTGTGTGGTAATAGGTTGCCTTTTAAGCATTAATTTCTCGAGAACAATACTCTCAATTTCCATTGTTCCAAAAGAAGCATATGTCCCCACAGCACCAGACATTTTACCATAATCAATATGTGCATTTTCAAGCTCTTTTTTAGCTAATAGCAATTCATAAAGAAAATTCCCAAACTTCATTCCAAATGTGGTAGGAACAGCATGAGCTCCATGTGTTCTGCCAATGCAAACCAAATCGCTATTTTCTGAAGCTAAATCTGATACAATTCTAATGGTCTTATCAATCTCTTCAAGAATTGTTTCTTTTGCTTTAACTAATTGTAAACTTCTAACAGTATCTTGAATATCATAAGATGTAGCACCAAGATGGATATAACCACCAAATTCACCACACTGCTCTGATATTGCCATAACTAGACTCATAACATCGTGGTGAATTTCCTTTTCAATCTCTTTAACTCTAGAAAGCTGTACAAATTCTGAAGTACATCTTTCTTGAATTATTTCATTAGCTTCCTTTGGTATTTTTCCAACTTGAAAATTAGCAGCTGCAAGTTCCTTCTCAATTAGTAATTGAAGTTCAAACTTTCTTTGTTCTGAGAAAACCTCGTTTAAGGAAGTTTTATATCTATTTGACTCAAGCATTTCTTCACCTTATGATTAAGTTTCTAAGCAAATATACAACATGAGTATGATGTACTTATTCAATATAAGTTTGACCACTAAAGGATAAAAAAGTAGAAACTTTCACCCTAAATTTTCTTCATTTTTCTTCTAAATATTGGAAGTAGGATAAAAGCTGTTAGAATTACTGCTAGAAAGGAATATGACTCAGTTCTTTCAGGTGTATATAGTATTAAAGGATCAAAATCATAAGAATCTCCATTAACGTTTATTGTAGTCTCATCTTCAATACTATAAACAGAGTAATCACCATACATTAAAGCTCCAGCGTCCACGTATAATGTTTCTCCTGAGAAGTATATACCTCTATCATGCGAATGCCCAGATATCGCAACTTCAATTGGGTATTTACTAATAACACTTGCTGATTGTTTTGCGAAATTAGAATGATAGTAAAACACATTTGCATTGTTACACTCTTTTTCAACCATTGAATTAAAATCATCCATTTCTTTCTGTGACAATCCCTCAAAAGAAGATCCGAATCCAAAAAAAGACCAGTCCAGATAAGTGAAATTCTGGTATCTAATTGGTCCCAGATACTTATACCAGACATCTTCTAAATTGTCTGGTACAAGAGATGTTTGAGAGAATTCGTGATTTCCATGTATATAAAACACTGGCAAATTTAGCAAATCTAATGCCCACAATCCAAGTCGTAACTGGCTTTCACCGCTCATTGGACGTCCTGTTTCTGGATTCAAAAACCACCACTGCGGTCCTTGTGTTAGGTCACCAGTGCATAAAATAAAATCTGGATTCAAATTTCGTATTTCCTCAAATAACAGTAGATTGACTTCAGTTGTATTGATTCCTGTTCCTATATATGTCGGAAAATGTAAATCAGATACTTGTACGAATGTAATTGGGTATGTTTTTCCTTCTACAATTTTTACTGCATGAGTTTGATAGTCATCGCCTTCGCTACAATTCAGTTGTAAATCATACAATCCTTCGATTTGAAGAGAAGGTTCAGCAGAGAGATACCAAAAATCTTCTTCGAATACAGTATTTTGAATATCTAAATCAATAGAAAACGTCCCATTGGTTAGAATCAAAATCCATTCTTCTGTTTCTACTGATGAATTTACAATTATCTCAAAGGAATCTCCGAAGCTTACAATAACAGGATTAGCTTTGTTAGGATACTGAATCATACCAAATGGCCTATTAACTAATGGATACCTAGGATGTTTTGATTCATTAAAAAAGTCAGTAGATGAAGTTGCGTTAATGCTATCCTTTAGATTGATAAGCTCATACTGCTCTTGATCTAGACTGGATACTTGAACAGAATGATCATTAATAAATACAATTTGAGCTGATAGAACTAGTAATAGTAAAATAACCCTAATACTCTTCTTCATTTTATTTCTTGCTATAATTTTTGTTGCGTATTTTAACCTTACCTATGTGCAAAAGCTTTTTTTACAAATTTACCCTATAGATAATTATGCCCCATGAAAGAATGGCTCGTAATTTAAATCAGAGTTTATTTGCTATTATCGTTGGAACTGCTTTTAGTGCTCTTCTACTTGCATTATTTTCAATAGATGCCTTGATTCTAGCGATATTCGAAATTCCATTAGCTTTTCTTGTTGCTCTAATTACGGTAACAGAGTGTATCTATTCTTATAGAGAGGAAGTTTCACTTCAAACAACATATAACATGTTAAAATCACTTCTTAAATCTCTGTTATATTCCATTCCCATAGTTGGCTTTTATAGCGCAATTTTGCTAATTTTATATAACACAGTTCCTGCTTTTGAAAATGGATTGGTTCCTTTATTTAATCAGCTTCAAGGATTAAATGAGATAGCTGCAATAATTTTACTAATGTTTATTCCAGTTTTTCTAATGTTGTTTGCAACTCCAATATTACTCTATATTTATGGAAAAGTTCACATCCTTTTATGGAAACCAAAAGAGAAGAAGTTAGAAGAAAAAGAACTCAGAACTGAAGCCAAAGAGAAGGAAATAGAGAAAAAAGTTTTCCAAATTACAGATCAACTGGATCATTATGCTCTACAATTACAACAATATTTTTTGGAATTACAAGGGATAGCTCCTCTCATAGACTCAGTTAAAAGTCATGATGATTACAAAACCTTGCATACTAGATTATCCATGATGAATGATTACATAGAGACTCTGGAAATTGAGGAAGATAAAGAAAATAAGCTTCTTCTTGAAGAAGAAGATGTTAAAAGAAAACTTAACGAAGTAGAAATTCAGAAAAAAACAATCATCGATGTTGTTCAGCAGAATCTCAAGAAATTAAAGAAAGATAAAGGTAAATTCGAAAAAGAAGAAGAAGAAGTTTACTATGATGAAAAAGAGAAAAAAAAGGCTGAAGAACCTCCAGAAGAACTACCAAAAGAAGAAGAAGAACCTCCAAAAGAAGAAGAA
>JAGLRO010000121.1 GCA_023136245.1 Candidatus Heimdallarchaeota archaeon | reverse complement strand
AGAAGAACTTCCAGAAGAACCTCCAGAAGAAGAAGAACCAAAAGATGAAATAATTACACCCGTTGAGGAGGAAGTCACACAAGAAACTGAAATACCAGAAGAACCAGAAACATTACCAGAAGAAAAAAATGAATGAAGGGAAAAAAGTCTATTTTTTATAGGCTTCCATCACTTTATCTACAAAATCATCTTCAGGATAAGCTCCTTCGAATTGAACAGCTCCGTCATTAATTACTGTTTTAGGAACACCCATCACGTAGAATTTCTGTGATAATTCAGGAAACTCTGTGGCTTCAATCATTTCACCATAGATATTTAGATTTGCCATTGCAAGTTTATGAGCCATTCTAACTGCAGCTGGGCAATATGGGCAAGTTGGAGTAACAAAAACTTGAATTTTGATAGGCTTGTCAATTTTGCTAATTTTCTCTAGATTCTCTTTTTTCAAAGTGACCTTTCTTGCCGAAATATCCAAAATATCTTCCACTATGGTTCCAAATTCATATCCACTTGGAATACCTGTAAAAACCACATTGTGTTCTTTATCACCATGTAAGATAATTGTTGGAAATAATTTAACCCCATATTTTTCCATTTCTGGTGGATTATCTTCCGTGTAATATGTTTCAACTACAAGCATTCCCTCTGGAGCAAGTTCTGCAAGCATCTCCAATATATCTTTAGTTTGAGTACAAGTCAAACATCGATCTTTGTCTACAAACAATTTAGCGTAGACTTTATTTTCCATATGCTGAAAAATTTCTTTTACCTGTCTTTTGATACTATCATCAACTTCTACTGACACAATTTTCACCTATGTGTAAGATTTATGCACACAGGTAAACAAACATATTATTGCTTTTAAATATTTCTTTCTGGCTAGAAAAGAAAAAGAAAGTAAGAGATGCTATCCCGTTCGTTTTATGAGGTGATAACCAAACTTTGTTTTAACTATTTTAGAAACTTCTCCTTTCTTCAAGGCAAAAGCAGCTTTCTCAAACTCTTTTACCATTTGACCCCTGCCAAATTGACCAAGATCACCACCACGTTTGCTAGAAGGACATTCAGAATGCTTTTTAGCTAATGCTTTGAAGTTAGCTCCACCTTTTATCTCTTGCAACAATTGCTCTGCTTGAGAGTGTTTCTTTACTAGTATGTGTGAGGCTCTAATTGAAATGATATGTCACCGTTTTCGAGTAAAATAACAAGCATTAAAAATCTATTTATGTTTATGCAAAAGAGAATTTACTCTAAAATAATTCTTGCATCTATAGCTTTCAGACCTTCGTTAGTTGCTACAATAGGATTCAAATCCATTTCTTTTATACTTGGATTTTCTTCAATAATTTGAGATACTTTTAAAGTAAGTGAAATTAGTTTTTCTTTATCAACAATAGGCATTCCTCTATATCCATCCAACAATTTCTTACCCTTGATTTCATTAATCATTTCCTTAACATCTTCTTTAGTGATTGGAATTAATCGGAAAGATATATCCTTATAAATTTCTACAAAAATACCTCCAATCCCTAAAGCAATCATTTTACCGAATTGACTATCTGTATTAGTTCCGATAAGCAGCTCTACTCCTTCTACCATTTCTTCAATACTAACTCCTTCAATAATCGCATTAGGATAATGCTGTTTTATATTTTTCATCATTTCTTCATATGCTTCTTTTAGTTCTGCATCTGATTTAATTCCTATTTTCACACCTCCAGCATCGGATTTGTGTAGTACTTCTTTAGATATAATCTTTAGAACGATTGGGTATCCTATATTATTCGCTTCGAAAATTGCTTCATCTCTATTCTTGGCAATTTTCATTTCATTAAGAGGAATTCCTGCAATTTTCATAATTTCTCTAGATTCCTCATAATTTAGGATGGATCTCTCCTCCTTCTTAACAGCATCGAGAATTAATCTTATTTTTTCATTCATAATGCTCACACAATTCATACTTCAATTTCTCTTTAACATTTTCTATTTGGAGAAAGAGAATATAAAAGCATGCTATTTAATGCAAAAAAGAAAGAAGGAAAGAAATTAGTTTTTAGAGTAAATCAATCTCTAGCTTCTTCATAGGTTCAAATAACTCAATACCTGTTCTTTCTTTTACCAAATCTATGATTTGTTTGTACAATTTAGCATAATCAAATTGTTTTATTTCATTCTTTCCTGGAACAACCAAACTATGTTTTTCAGCTATCTCAATTGCTTTCTCATAACCCGCTGCAGCATGACGCAAAACAGCACTTAAGGGATCCCAAGTTAAAACTCTAAACAATCGCTCTTGTGAAAGTCTTGTACCATCAGCTAAAACCACTTGCCCTGCGTGAAGAGAATAACCAACGCCTA
>JAGLRO010000120.1 GCA_023136245.1 Candidatus Heimdallarchaeota archaeon | reverse complement strand
TCAACAGAGGGTGCAACTGTTGCATTTTCAGAGGATACTTTTAACATCATGTATGGAGCACCTTCTATTGACAAAGATCTTTTCATCAGAGCTATCCATAAACCATCAGGAGAGATGGTAGGTTTCTTAGGTTCAATTCCCCGAAATCTTTCAATCATGGGTAAGGTTTACAAATTTGCAATTCCTTCATGGTTATGTGTTCATTCGAATCATCAGAGAAAAGGTTTAGCTAAAAGAATGGGTATGAAATTATTTGAGATTGGTCTTGCTAGCGATTATGATGGAGGGTTTTCTTTTCATGAACCTACGCATCATGGAATAGATGTTTCTGCGTCTGTATCTAGAGAGATGAAAATTCCATTTCAAAGAGTTATTACTCTAACGAAATTTGTCATTAAAGCATTTGATGTAAACAAAGTTGCTACAGTAGTTAAGCTAAAATGGTATGAAAAATTGGTTTTCAAATTCTTTCAGAAGGTTAAAACTATCAACTCAGAGCAAATAAGAAATCATCAAGAGAAAGATATACCTGATATGTTTGAAATAATTCAAGAGCAAGTAGAACGAAATCAGTTTTCAATAGTACCAGAACTTGAGGATTTCAAATGGATGCTCAAGAATCCCCATGTAAACTGTGTTGTTCATGAAGATAGCAACGGCAAAATTCAAGGTTTCATGCTAGCTTGGGAATTTTATCTTGCAGGATTCGGAAATAAAGTTCCTTATGGATGGTTAGATATGGTTCACATTCATAGGTTAAACGTTAAAGAAGCTAGTAACCTAGCAAACTACTTATGTCAAACATCAAAAGAACGTGGATGGCTAGGTCTCCAAACACCATATCTTCCTTATTTTGATATGAAACCTTTGAAAAAAGCAAGATTCTTTTTCTTTGGTAAAAAAATCAATTTAGATCTCTTCAATTTGAGAAAAGTACCAATACCTAAAGAAATTGAAACTTTCTATTTTGATTGGAGATAAATCCTAAAATACATTTTGATAAAACTCGAAAGCTAGAAATACTGGTGTTCAAAAAATGAAAAGAGAGGAAGTATAGCTAATAAGATACAAACATATCTTTTCCACTATACTTCTGTTTACCTTCTATTAGATAGTTTATCTCAACATCTTCTTCAGCGTTCAGTTTCTTTATTGTCCACTCTCTTATTGCCCCACCGTTTTCAGAACCAATTTTTACAGATTTGAACTTAGTATCATCTTTATAGAGTGAGAATCCTCTTGGAATAAAATCTTGAAGTTTTAATTTTGATAGTTCAGTGTTGCTTCTATTCTTGAAGTATAAAACTATCAAATAGATTCCTTGTTCCGATTTAGGAATTACTTCCTTATACCAAGTGTGTTTTCGTCTTACATGTTCAATTTGACTATTATAGAGACCATCTTCAATAGGAATGTTGAATTCAGAAGCTTGTTCTCCTAAAGTAGCAATAGCTTCAGGTTCAGGTAAAAAGGTTAGATTAGCAGGTGGACTTTTTACTTCAGTTTTAAGTTTTAAAACAACAACATTCTGAGGTTCAAGTTTTTGTTTAACATTACATACAAGTTTTCTTATTGTATCAATTTCCTTTTCCTCAATAGAAATCGAATAATTAGCAGGATCCACTGCTACTTCATTAGTGAACTCATTCTCTTTAAACCACAAAGCAATTTTTTCTTTTGAAGGAGCTTCAAAATATGGTTGTAATTCATCATTAATAACCAGATTCTCAAAAGAAATACTACCTGTATTACTTATTTTAGTCTCAATTGTCACTGGTGAAACCTTGTGTGAATGAAACTGAGTATTTGAATATATTTTCGTTCCCATTGCTCTTGCTACCAATAGTGTTCTATCAGACATCTCGATTATTCCTGAAGATTTATTCGTTATCTCTGGTTTTACAGTATATCTAACTACTTTCTTGAAAAGAGGAATATCTGATGACTTCTTTTCCCAAATTTCTGATTTCCAAGATTCTTTGGATGGGAGAATATATTCACCTTCTTCAAAAGAGATATTTATGAAGTCTGTCTCTTTGTCCATCACTTTAATTTCTCTAATTTCAATTGGGAATTCTGAATTATTCTCAACAATGAACTTATTTTCCCATAATTCTGGCATATCTTCTTTTTCATCAGACTCCACATATGTTTTGCATCTTACATAACCATCAGCACCAACAACTTTCAGCTTAGTCTTCCCTTCACCAGAACCAGAATAACTTGCTTTTATTTCACCTGTTGAGTAAGGATCTTTATTAACAACATCGATTTTTCCAACCAAAGAACATTCCACAATATTTCCTTTATGGACATCCTCAAAACTCCAAACAAGTACATCGTTCTTGATTTTTGTTTTACCTTTGGTTTTAGAAACAGCTTTGGGCTTCTTAAAATGAGATGGAATCTTTTTTTCAACAATTACACTGTCGCATTCATTCTGAAACTCAAGTTTTATTGATAATTCTACTTCTTCCTCTTTTCCATAAGTTAGGACTGTTGACTGTTCAGTATTGTCCGATATAACATCAATTTTTTCACTTAGAAATACTTCTAAATCTGTTGCTTCTGTTCCCAGAATTGTATAATTTTTTTCCCAAATTTTTTGTGAATCAATCTCAGATATATACAGTTTCTCATCCAGACCTGATAATTCACCAGTATTTTCAAAACCCACATCTATATCAAAAATTCGATCCACTTCACCTAAATTATGAATACCTAAATGCCCAAGTTTACTTAATTCCTGAAGTTCTCCTGAATGATTTATTTTGCATCGGATTTTCTCGTCAATCTTGATCAGAAGAGCATCTTTACTCGGTTTAGTTTTAGCAATTGGTTTTGTTTCCAAATGCTCTCGTTCAGCAATATCTTCTTCCAGAACCTCGTTCTCTTTTTCAACAACTTCTTTTGCTTTTTTCTTCTTCGTTTTATCTTCCATTGCTTTTAACATATATTTTTACCTCTGTATATATCATGAGTTAAATAACTTGTACAATTTTATTTTCAGTTAATTAAAGAATTATGAAAATTAAATAGAAAAATATGAAAAGAAAAAGAAAAAAAAGAATATATTTTGAGTTTGTTACTTTCTATACTTTATCACAACTAATCCTAGAGGAATTATCGCTAATACAAAGATTGCAAAGTTGAAAGGCAATGTGAATGTGTTAGTATCTGTTGGATCTGTCTCGTCAGGGGGATCTTCTCCTCCAAATGCATTGATATTCAAGAATATGTCGTTGTAATTTCCATTGTTGTCGTATGCTTCAATCCAAAGAGTATAATTTCCGTTATATTCGATATAATCATTCAAATTGATACTTATGTGCATTCCATCAAAGAACGAACCTTCCTCAACTACATCACCGTCTATTTCAATTCTGTAATAATCTGGATTTTCGTCAAATAGATCGATATATAGATAGTAATCAGTCCCAATCTCATACTCTAAATCTTCATACGCATTCACATTAATGTTAATGAAAGGTGGATCATAATCTTCAAATGACATGGACGCATTTACCCAAATTGTATCTGAAGCTTTATTACCAAAAATATCATATGCGACTGCAGTTACATTATACAGACCTTCTGCTGAAAAGAGATCTGAGCAATCATACCAAATTCTGTCTCCATATTGGTTGTAAGTTCCATTGTCTAGAAGAACATCATCTATGTAAAATTCATAATGAGCTGGATTCTCGTCATCAACCCAGAATGCGATTTCAGTATACTCACCAAAATAATACTCGAAAGGTTCATCTTCGTCTATTCCAGGATACCAGTCAAATCCAATGTAGGGCGGCCAGATATCTGTTCCCTTTGGATAAACTGTAACTGGAATTGTAGTGCTAAAGGTTGTACCCACAGCATCCATGAATAGTAGTTCAGCAGAATATTCACCAGGTGCATAGAGATGTCCTATATGCATATCGAATGTTGAATTTCCGAAATCTTCGTACCAATCAGTATTATAATCTGTAACATTCGGTCCATAAAATAATTTTGTTGTAATGTTCCAACTAGTGTCTGATACTACTTCCATTTGTCCTGTATAGATACAATCATCAACTATCCCAACAGCTGAATCTGGAAAAATGACAGAACTCTCCCAATCAGGAATGATTATTCTATCATCTTCTATCCAAACTACATAATTGAAAGTATCATAACTATCCGTAGCTTCGAAGCGGAATTCATGACTCCATCCTCTATAATAAGGCAGATTATCAACTTGAATTGTATAGTTAAATGGTCCTTCATAAATAAGAAAAGTGTCTAGTAACATATCAGTATAAGTTTCTGGATCTCTATAGAACACATTCATTGTCGCTGAAGTATCATACATATAGAAAGGAATTTCAAATGAAACTGAACTGTTATCCATTGAAATCCAATTCTCTTCTGGTTCAAAGAATGGTAGAAATGCATCTGTTTTCACTGGACTATAGAGATATGTTGTATCTAATAGTACGTATGTTTCAGTATTCTGATAAGAATATGCTTGACTGTAATAGACAAAACAACCATAATCGGAAATGTACTCATAGAAGTCTCCGAAATTAGTGCTTTCATACTCATAAGTATATTTTACAATCATCCCAGTAGCGTTATCAACATAGTAATAGTAGTCATAGAAGTAGTTTTCAGTTACTGTATAATTTACTTCATTATAGTTGGATATCCAAGTATACTCATATCCTGTACCGTTAGGACCATAGTCTGGGTAATGATAAACGTCTAATGTTAAAACTCTAGGAAAACTATTGATAAACAAAGTGTCTACAACAGTTGTGACATAAGATGCTCCATAAAACTGATGGAATGGATCAAATAATACTTCAGTGTAATTATCTATATAATTATGACCTCCATAAGTCCACCAATCCCACATTTCTACATTTGTATCAATGTTATTATCGGAAAAGTCCAGTA
>JAGLRO010000012.1 GCA_023136245.1 Candidatus Heimdallarchaeota archaeon | reverse complement strand
TCCCCCCATCATTCCCAAGGTTTCATATTCAGGTTTTGCAATCTCCTTTTCCTGAGTCCACCCAAAATTAGTAGCGTTCAAGGTTTCAGAACAGGCAATTGGGCACATATAGCAAGGTCTTCTAAATCGTTCATAGAGTTTATCTAATGCTTCATGATTAAGTTTTTCATGCTCATCAAATTCTCCTGCTTGGAAATTTCTTGTTGGAAATTGATCCATGTGATTTGCAAGATTGACTAACCAACTTGTCCCATGAAGATGAAGTAGATGACCATCGTCTTTTGCAGTTTTAGCACGTTGAACAAGATTTTTTCTTGATTTTTCTATTTTATCTGGATCACCATTTGTAGGTTTTGAGGAACCTTTAATAGCAACAGCTTTGAGATTCTTTGAACCAAAAACAGCACCAATTCCACCCCTTCCAGCATTCCTATATCGATCTGAAGTTGTACAAGCAATCTTCACCATTTTCTCACCAGCAGGACCTATAGATAAAACCCGCATTTTAGGTTCATTTTCCTCTTCTTTTATCATTTCATCAGTTTCATGAACTCTTTTTCCCCATAGAAAACGAGCATCTTTAATTGCAACTAAATCATCTTTAATAGAAATGTAGGAAGGGTGTTCAGATTTACCTTCAACAATTATAAGATCAAAACCACTGAAACGAATTTCAGGTCCAAAGAATCCTCCTGCATTACTGTCAATAAAGAAACCAGTTAATGGACTTTTAGAACCAACAGAGTATCTTCCAGATATGGGAATACGAGTTCCTTGGATTGGTCCTGGAGCAATTATTATCTTATTGTCTGGAGATAGTGGATCTATCTTTGGTGACAATTCTTTGTATAAAAAATAACTAATATATCCTGTTCCCCCCATATATTGAAGAACAATTTTTTCTGGTATAGTTTCAATTGTTGAATTCTTTGTTGAAAGGTTTATACGTAAAAGTCTATTATTCATAATTTCAAAAGATAATCTACTTTTTTAAAGATTTATTTCAGACGATAAAAGGAAAAAGAGAAGAGTGGTTTCATTCTATTCCTAATCTTTTTATCTCTTCTTTCTTAGGAATTCCAAATTCGTCTAGTCCTCTTTTCTTATATAGCAATTGTAACGATTTTTTGTAATCCTCCTCACTTATGAATGCTTTACTTCCTTTAGCTCTTCCAGAAGGTAAAGGTTCATTCATGAATCTGTTTGGGAGAACATCAAAATCTATTGGTTTTTTATCTGTATACCGTTTAACATTGAATAATCTCATTGTAATCCAGATTCTTTGAGCTATTTCCATTAATTCTTTCTTTTTTATATCTCTGTCCCATAAAGCAGACATGATTCTTTGTCTATCTACAAATCTGAATCCTTCATCTATTGCATATGAAAAAGAACAAACAACTAGGCAATCTAGTAAAGTTTTGTAATCTTGTTGTTCAATCAAAGAATCTACAATTTTTCGAGCACTTTTATCTGGAACTTCTGATGTTGCGGGCCATCCTCGTAAATGTGAAGCTCCCACAGAAGCAGTTGAGTAACTTAAACCTAATCCTAGTCTTCCCCTTGGATCCCAAGCTGCAAAAGGTAAACCCTTTACATGTATTGCTAAATCCTCTATTCCCCAATGTTCAGCTGCTTGAGCTACTCCTCTTGCTAAAATCTCTCCAAATCCTTTTCTGTAAGCTATCATTTCCAGCATTTCAAAGATCTTCTCTCCATTACCGAATTCTACTCCTTCAAATTCTGATCCTTTAATTAATCCTTTCTCAACTGCTTCCATTGTCATAGCAATTGCACTGCCTGCAGAAATTGTATCCAATCCTAACTGATTACACAGATAATTTGCTCTTATTATTGTTTCAAAATCGCTTATTCCACAATTTCCTCCAAGCATTGCCATTGTTTCATATTCAGGACGGGATACTTCCTTTTTCTCAGTCCAATCAAAAACGGATGCATCAAATACTGCTGAACAGCTTATTGGACATTGGTAGCATGGGCGTCTAATAGCTCTATATTTTTCATCCATGTCTACACCGCTTAGTTTCTCGTAGTCTTCAAATTCACCAGATTGCCAGTTTCTTGTTGGATATTGACTCATTTCATTTGCAAAACCAACTGCATCACTTGTTCCATATTTATACATACCAGCTCCCGCATCTATTGCTTTCTTAGTTCTAGCAATGAATTCTTTCCGCAGTTTCTCAATTTTTGCTTGATTACCATTAGTAGGACGAGTAGAACCTTTAACTGCAATAGCTTTGAGATTCTTCGATCCAAAGACCGCTCCTAATCCTCCTCTTCCAGGATTTCTGTGGCTATCAGCTGTTGGGCATGAAAATGCTACTAGATTTTCCCCAGCTGGTCCTATACAGATCACTCGCATTTTGGGTTCATTTTCATCTTCTCTAATTCCATCTTCTGTTTCATAAGCTAGTTTTCCCCAAAAATGTTTAGCATCTTTGATTTCTACTTTTTCGTCTTTGACAGAGATATAAACTGGAGCTTCTGATTTTCCTTCTACTATAATTAAATCATATCCAGCGAATCTAATTTCAGGACCTAGAAATCCTCCTACATGACTATCCAAAAAGTGATCTGTTAAAGGACTTAATGCTCCGACAGCATATCTTCCAGTAATTGGAATCTTTGTCCCTTGAGCTGGTCCAGGAGCAATTACTATCTTATTCTTTTCAGATAATGGATCTATCCCAGGTTCTAATTCTTTATACAAATAATGAGCGATGAATCCCGTTCCTCCAATGTATTCGTTATACACTTTTTCAGGAATATCTTCTCTTGAAATTGTTTGCGTAGACAAATTTATTCTTAGAAGCTGATTTTTCATATTCTTCTCTATTTTCTACACACATTTAAATATTTTTCAGTGTTTCAGAAAGTAGCTATAATACGAAAATTAAAAATAGTTGAGTTTTTCAATTACTTAGATGATTTACAACACTATAACTCCCTGCAAAAAGAAAAAAGGCTTTGAGGGTATTCCAGAGAAGTACTATCAAGTTCCTTTGAAGGAGTTAGGTGATTCATTGACCGAAGATCTAAACTCTTACAAACTTGTTAGAGAAACTAAAATTATGCTAGTTTTGAAGGAAAAAGAAGGTAAGAATAAGATTTCCATCTATCCTTCAAGTAGAGTTTTTGTTTATGGTGATTTAGATAAAGAGGAAGCTAAAAATATTATGAATACTATTAGTAAAACAGTAGAAAAAATCATAGCTTCTTAATTTTAATTCTTCTTTCTAGTTTTTGCATAAAAGATAAATACTAATCACAAATATCAAATTACTGTGCAAGGCGGAATTCATCTTCTTTCAGGTTTATTGTTAGCTAGTTTCTCTAAAAGAAAGGAATTCAAATTAGGTGCTGTATTAGGTGCAATTTTACCTGATATTGATATTCTGATAACAGCTTTTGCATATTTAGCTATAGGTGAAGCAGCAGCATCTTTCCATCGATCCTTAACTCATAGCCTTCTGTTCTTGTTTATTGTTCCAGGGATAGTTGTTTCCTTGAATTATATCCCGTTTATTAAGAAAAGATATGATTATGATTTTCTAGGTTTAGGTATTGGATTATTCATTGGTTTTGCTACACATATTCTCTTTGACATGTTATATCTTACAGGAGTAGTTCTACTTTGGCCTTTTTACAATGAACTATTAGGATTTCCAATAGTTCCATTCGAAAGTTTTGATACAAGTATTGCAATTGATACTCTCAAACTAAAATTAATTCAAACAACTGATTTCTATACAGATATAGCCTTCTTTTTCATTCCTATGATCCTATTAGCTTACAAAAAAGATTTACATAAGAAAATTCGCTTACCTGCACTCATTTTTGTGATATTAGATTTCATTGTAGTTACTGTCTTTATTGGACTTGCTTTTAATACGAGTATAACTTATGAGGATCATGTAATCTTTCTTTATTATGCTGGCACTTTCTTTTTGTTATTCTCAGTAATAGCTCCTTTACTCTTCAGAAACATAATTAGAGAGTTTAAATTTGAACCATGGCAGATAGTTGTGATTCTAGCTTTACTTGCTTTCTCTCAATTGATGGTCTTTGTGTAGAAAATACTTAGATAAAATCATTGACATCCAATTCGGTCAGAAGTTGAAAGATATCGTCTTTAACTAAATTTCTACTCATAATTTCCATAAGTCTGTTTATTACTTTCTCAGCATACACACGTTCATCAGCTATCATTAATTCCTTGAACAAACTTACTAGACTTTCAAGCATTTCAGGATCAGTAGATACATACAAAATAGTCTTGATAAATTGCTTAATATCACTTGGAATTAGATCCCTAGTTGTAGCCAATTCCGAATAAGTTAAAAGAACTTGCTCAATTACACCCATGTCTTTGTGCAACTTCAGACATTCAATGAAGACTTCCGAGTATTTTTTTGTGAATCTTTCAGGATGATTCAGAATTACACTATCTATTATATTGTAAGCTCTGAAAGCTAGAAAAGGATGATGAGATTTGAGAGTTATTTCTTTAATTGTTGAGAAATAGAGAACTGCAATTCTCTGATCTACAGGTTTTAGGGAATACTTTTCAATATTCTGGAGAGCTGCATAACAAATATCTTCTTCTTTCGCACTCATCACAATTTCAAAAAGAGTTGAGATAGCGTACTCAACAATTCTTGTTTCTGCTTGGAGATAGATTTGTGTGAATAATTCTATAGCTCTAATTCTCACATTTTTGGAGTGGTGAGATTTTAAAATCTTGATAATTCTTTGCACATTTTCTTCTGATAAGTAATTTTGTATTATTATAGCTTCCAATGCCTTTAGTCCCATTTCTCGTAAGCGATCTTCATATGTAGCTCTAACTATTCCTATTATCAAATCTATTAGATATGGAATTCTATCGTCTTGTAAGAGAATCAAATCAGGATATGCAAATAATGCAATTTCTCTAATTTTTTGATCGTAAGAGAATGTAAGTAGTTTTACAATATCATTCGTATATTGACTCAATTTTGCGAGTGTTCTTTTCTTGATAATTATTTCTTCCAAACACTTGAAGGCAGTTATCCTCATCTCAGTGTCATCAGAAGCTTTGAAAATCATGATATAAGCTTCAGCAATTCCAAAATATGGAGTATAACGATCAATGTTTGTTATTATGTTGTTTAAACAACCAATTGCGGTTACTCTCTCTGTTTCTTCTACACTTACTCTAAGGATTTCTGCTATTGCAATAGCAACATCTCTCCCCATATCTGAGTCATCAATTGGAAGTAAAAGAATTGAATTTATCAAAGTTTTAACGTTAGTTTGTTTCTTTAGAAATTTATCTTTTTCTACTGACTTGAAAAGTTGATTTAGTTCAAGTGAATCTCTCCAACTAAATTTTACTTTTCTCATTCCGTTCCTTATAATTTCAAAATCCTTTGAAAGATTAAAAAGACTGCTATCAATTTTTGGCTTTATACTTGTTTCTGTCTCATCTTTTGTTTGTTTAAATTTTTCTAGTAAGTTTTCATCAAGTTCTTCAGATGTCAGGAGTGACGCTAGAGCTTGAGATGCAGCGTCTCTTACTCTTGGATTAGGGTCAGTCAACTGAGCATTAAGGAGAGCTTCTAATACTATTGATTCTTGAAAATTCGCTAGAATGTAAGCTGCTCTTTCTCGTTGAAGGGGAATAGAACTATATTTTAGTTGCTTTATCAAGCCTTCAATATCAGAGGATTCTTGATGCTCGTTCATTGGTCAATTAAATAGACATTTTTTGACTATTTTAATTTTTATTTCATTCCCCAATGAAATTCTTGATACAAATGTTTTTTTAACGTTAATTTAAGTTTAAATTTGATGAAAGTTCTTTACATGATGAGGAAACCTGAAGAAAAAGGTTTAGCAATAGCTCATGAAGTAATAGATGATTCAGCTACTCTGATATTCAATGATGATTTACAAGAAGGAGAGAAAGAAGAAATCTTAGCTGAGGTAGACATTATAATTGGTGGGAGATTAACAGATGAGCAACTGAAAATAGCAAACAATCTCAAAATGCAACAATCATTTGGAACTGGTGTTGAGAGACACAATCTTGAATATTTTAAGGAAAAAGGAATTATTTTTTGCAATAATCATTCACATGCATTTGTTATTGCTGAATATGGATTTTCACTGCTAAATGCTGCTTCAAAGGAGCTATTGTCCAATGATCAACTACTTCGCAAAGGAAGCTGGGATTATAAAAAACATGAATCTATATCTTTGTACGATAAAACAATGGTTTTTCTAGGTTATGGAGAAATTGCTAAGAGTTTCAAAAGATTATGTGAGCCTTTCAATATGAAATTCCTAGCTGTAAAAAGAACAGAACAATGTGAAGATCCCAGTGTAAATGTTTTCTTAGCTAATCAAAAGAAAGAAGCTTTAAAGAAGGCGGATTTTATATTCAACAGCTTACCTTTAACAAAAAAAACAACTAGCTTTCTGGATGAAGAAGAATTTAAAATTATGAAGGAAAATACTATTGTTATCAATGTAGGGAGAGGTAAAACCATAAATGAAAGAGCATTATATAATGCTCTGAAAGAGAAGAAGATAAAAGGAGCAGCAATTGATACTTGGTATGTTTATCCTGAAAATAGATTTGGTGAAGATCAAGAGCCTGATATTTGTTTTCCATCTGATTATCCATTTCAAGAGTTAGATAATATTATCATGAGTGCTCATCGAGCTTGGGTGACAGATATACCTTTGTTTGAATCTCCTGAAAATTTAATTCAAAATGTCAACAGATTCATTAGAGGAGAAATACCTGAAAACGCAGTCAACTTTGATGAAGAATACTAAAAAAGAAGGAATTTTATCATTTAAAATAATTATATTTTCTGCTTTATCATATCTTTTGGAAACACGAAAGTTCCAACAACACTTGTTGTGCATAACAACCATATTAGAATCAATATTCCCCAAAGTCTTTCACTTGTAGCTCCACCAGCTAATCTAGATAGTAGAGGACCAATTACCATTCCTGTACCATAAACCACTGAATAAACCCCCATCGTTGATCCATATCTTTCTTTTTCTGTCAAATCTGCTAGAAGAGCTAGTGCTGCTGGAGGGAATGCTCCACAACCAATTCCTATAATGAGCAAAAGAGGAGATAAATACAGTAACATTCTACTATTGTTTGCAAAACTAATAAGTAGTGTTACGAAAGCTGCGAATGAAAACATACCAACATAAAGAAATGGTTTGCGTCCGATTCTATCACTTAGGAGTCCATTTAGTGGAAAGCCAATTAGAATAGAAGCAAAGATAATTATAAGAACAACTAGAAGACTGATATCATGTAACTCTAACTGAGATGCTAATGTTTCAGCGCTACGTAATATGATCGCATATAAGCAAATAATAGGTACCCAAACGGGTAGGAGATATCTAATGCTTTTTTCTTTGATAATAACCTTAAACTTTGTGAGGAAGCTTTCATCACGGATTAAAGATGATTGGAATACTTTCTTTCTTAATAGAATTACAGCTAGTATCAAGGAAATAATCAGTATAATCGCTGCAGTTAGAAACCATACTTTAGGATCATGATACAACAACCTTCTAAGGACAGTTGAGCTTTCGGGGATAAAATCATCAAATCTAATTTCGAGAAGCAAAAATCCTCCTCCAAAACCTACACCCAGTCCAAGTAATGTCATAGCATCGTAAAAACCCATATATCGTCCTCTTTTATCCTCAGGAGCTTCATCTGCTACTATTGCTAATGTTGAAGCAACTTTAGCACCTGCACCTATTCCTAAAATACACGATATAACAATTAGGAAAGCAAAATTCGATACAAAAGCAAACAATAGAACAGATAATCCTGTTACACCTAAACCTATGAAATAAACTATCTTTCTACCAATCTTGTCGGCTAGAATTCCAAAGAAAGATACTGTAAGTAGTTCTGCAAGAGGATAAGCGATAAAAATCATATCTCTTTGCAATTCAGTCATACTAGGAAGATAATTGGGATTGGTTAATATGGCAATAGAGAGATAAAATCCTGCTCTCATCAATAAGGTTGTCAGGAAAACTACTAAGAGAGATTTGGGTAAATGGAACAAATCTTTGAGTCTACTACTTTTTTTTGAGGAATCAAGAGCTGTCTTAGCCATCTTGCTGAAAAATAAATCAAGCTATTTAAACTTTTCAAAATGATTAGGTATTTGTTTCAAATTTAAAGAATTAAGTACAGTATGGTTATCCGCACCTTGGAGCAATAAACATATAAATGGCTATTTTTTTAGCAGTATAATGAAAAGAAATGGAATTTTTATCTTGCTATTGTTAACTATATCGTTCTATGCTGGAACTCTACTAGTAAATTCACAGGTCGATATCCAGAATGAATCAGAGATGGATGAAGATCTTTTCCTACTAGTCAAAAGAGAAGGAAATGAAGAAGATATACAAACAATTACAGTTTTAGATGAAAATAATAGTTTACACTACTTCTCACAAATTTATTATGATAATGGTACGTTTTTGATTATTCACGCAGTAAATGAAGAAACTAACCTTGTGGTTCTAGATGATTTCCCAATGGAACCCTTTGAAGCTTATGTAATACCAGGTGGAGTTATCCTATTTTATTCATTTCGAACTTTCTATGGAGTAAATAAATACTTCATGTATAAATGGATTGACGGAGAAATAGAAAATATAAATTATTATACAATCAATGAATTTTTTGCTATTCCCCCTAAAGTCTATCTCTACTACAATAAAACAGATGTTAGTTTTGACATGATTTTGACATCAATGACGTCTGAAGGTGCGGATCCTCTTTCGGAAATTGTTAAAACCAAAATCCGTCTCTTCAAAGTTTATTTAAATGGTACAACACGTGCAGGAGAGCATTGGATAATAGATTTCGAATTTGATTTCTTAATTGACTTTGATTACTTTAATGGTACTCTTTATGCTCAGTACCGTTATATGTATCAATATAATCCTAATCATATCTATGTTACAATGGAAACAGCACTATTTAATACGACAATAACTAATTTTATGATTGTAGATGAGGGTGGATTTGATCCAGCATTCTTCGTTTCAGATGATGGTTTATTACATACAACATTGATTCGAGAAGGGAAGCTTTACACACTTGAATATGCAGTTAACGAAACAATTTCTCTTGATATGTTTAATATAACAGAAATTGGTATGAGCTCATACGCTGATTATTATCTTTTCAAACATAGTGGTCATCAGACTTATATTTTTAATTCTGAACCATATATTGAATACCAAGAGTTTTTTGAAAACAAAAATCTGAAATCAAAAATCTCAATACTAAATTATAACAATACTGATGCATCATTGAATGAATTCTATATTTATAATGTTCCTGAATTAGATAATTATCATTCCTTCTATGTTTTAGATTATGGTAATGGATCTGCAATTTATACACATAGTTCCTTGCTTTCACAAGAAGATATTGTTGGATCAAAACTATCACATACTGAATATATTGGATTCTACATCGTATCCAACATTTCATTATCCCTCCCCTCAGAACCTCATTTGTTCAATCTCGGATCTATAAGTGGTTTTGCTTTATTCTGGAATAATGTGGGTCTTTATCTTGTTATAGCTCTAGGAGCTGTTGGAATAATTTACGTAGTTTTCAGGAAATTTTTCAATAATATTGTAAAGAGTATGATTGCTTTTTTCTCAAGACCTCTCAAACCAGATGCAAGGAAGATAACGAATTTCTTCTCTAATCTCTGGTTATTCATTTTCAATGGAATAACAACTTTGTACATTCTTTTCAAGACCAACAAAAGAAGACATCTGATGAATCTAATAGGGATGACGGTATTAGCAGTTATAGTTATCTCAAGCACAAGTTTGTTCAATTCCAAACAGAGAGTCTTGATATCGGAATATACAGATCAAATAAATGTTACAGATGATAATATTCCATCTTTAAGCATAACTCTTAACTTTGATACTTCAGGTATGGGTTCAAGTAATCCTATTATTGAAGACTTTAACGAACAAGCCTTAAGTGAAATTTTAACAAGTTTCAGACTGAATTATAAGACTTTAAGCAGTATAATAAGCGATTTTGAGATTTCAACGTTCATGTACATGACTGCAATGGATCCTAATGATAATCTAACTTTATCTACTATTACATATTATGGTATGTCTCGTAATTATACAGTCATTATGGAAGCTATACTAAGCGAAGGAAGTTTACCTCTTAATCGAAGTGAAGTAATCATTTCACGAGGATTATCTGGATATTTAGGTTTAGGAATTAATGATACCGTTAAACTTTATGGTGCAACTAGAAGTGCTTATAATTTTGAATTAGGTTCAACTTATGCAAATGTAACAATTGTTGGTATATATGATGGATTACCAACAAAGGAATTGTATGATCTTCTGGAAACTAATAATTTACCTCTTGATGCTGTAAAATCTCTAGCTTCTGTCATGTTAGGAGGAGGAGTGATGACTTTTATTGACCACACTTTACCAAATCTACAAGGTCTTTATCCATATTACATGGTTCTTACTAGTTATATTCAATTTAGGTATAATTTCGATAATTTCGATCCTTCCATGATGTCCGCTCTGAAGGTAGAACAAGATGAAATAATTGAAGGGAATGTTCATGTTTTTGAATTTCAAAACCAAGCAGCGTGGGCATTATCAGGAGAATTGGATTCAATTATAGATGTATTAGAACCAAAGCTTAACTCATCTATCTTCCTTTTCTTCACTTTAGCAGTTCCTATTCTATATCTATCATTCTTTTTAATCTTCGAAACTAATGATTTATACAGTAAAAGTATGGAACAAGAAATAGAAATATTCCAAGCTAAAGGCCTATCAACGTTCAGAATTGCATGGAATTATTCTTTACTCAAACTAGTTGAAGCTATTTTTGCAACAGTAATTGGATTTGCAATTTCTCTAGCTTTAATACCTGCTCTTCTAAAAATGGACAGTTTTATAAGTTTCAATAATCCTTTCGTTTCAATCAATTTATCTTCATTACCACTTGCAACTGTTTTTACAGTATTTATACTAATAGTAATTTCTCTTCCCAAAATCATACAATTGTCAAGATCAAAGAGAACTCAACAGAAAACTCCACAACGAGTTATTCAATTATTCAAAAGAATAAGACTACCCCCACTATTACTGATTGTATTAGGAGTAGGGATTCTTTTCGGAGGATTACAGCTTTATAGAATATTGTATGGCAGTGTTGGAGAAGGATCCTCCTCAATATTAATGTCATTCATCTATATTGCTGGTACTGGAGTCTTATTTGCGATGCTGGGGATTGGTTTGCTACTAAAAGATCTGCATGCAATAATAGTGATAATCCTAAGCAAAATAGCATGGAATTTGAAAAAATCCATTCGTACCTTTTCACTAGTAGAAGTGAGATCGGATGTACAGCTGTTCAATAATATTTTCCTTACTTTCTTCATATTGGTAGGAATTACTTTGCCTTCGATTATATGTCCACTTTCTGTTCAATATAATTTCACAAAAGATGCATATTTCAGAACAGGATCAGATATGTACATAAATAACTGGAATGATCAAAACAGTTCATTGTTACCAGTAATTGAAGCAATTCCAGGAATTCAAGCTGTAACTAATGTATCAGCTGTTGATGCGCATTATAGAGGTCATTCTATTAATTTAGTTACAATCCAGAATCTGACAGCATTTATTGAAGTAACCATCCCTCCCCCAACGAGAATGTTTAATGATTGGCAAGAAGAGCTGAATAAACTATACGAAAATACTTCTATGATTGCAACACAATATTTCAAAGAAAAAGTAGCAGATGATTATAATGCTTTCACATTCTCAAATTATCATGAAACAGTTGTAGTAACCATGTTAATTAGAGGAATTTTTGATTATTTCCCTATGTTTTACGAAGTAGGCCCGTTTGTATTTGGTGAATCGAAGAGAATCAATGCTTTAGTAATGACAGAACAGAATTATCAATGGATACAACCTGCTATTATCGAGTTTGGTAGATTTAAAGATAGATTGTTAATCAAGCTCAATGAAGGAGCTGATTATGAACCAGTTAAAGAAGCTCTAGTTCAGATGGATTTTGATGTTGAAAGTGCTGAAGAAGAAGCAACAACAACACAATTTCGAAGCTATCCCTTCTATTCAATCATTGCTGCAGAGTTTGCCATCTCCATTTTGATCTGTTTAGTAGCAATTGTATTTGTTAGTATTAGTAATCCAATAAAGATTCTACAACAAAGAACAGATAAAAATGACAGATTGAAGAAAATGGGTATTTCAACGAAGAGAATTATAAGACTTACAGCGATAGAAACATTTACTACAGGAGTCTTACCTGGAATTCTGTTTGGTACAGGATTTGGTTTTGCAATAATAACTTTGTTCATTTCGACGACGAAGAGATATTTCTATTCAGGTATTGATTTCTTGTTGGTCTATTCACCAATAGCTATGGTTATAAGCTACGTGATAGCCCCAGTATTATTCTTAGGAATATTCTACATCTCAATGAGGCGAAATTATGCAAAATACTTACCAAGAAACTTGGAGTGATGAAAAATGATTAGGTGTGTAGATTTAATAAAAATATATCATGACCCAGTGACGGAATACAAAGTAGCAGCTTTAAGGGGATTAGATTTAGATATAGGTGACGGTGAATTAGTAAGTATCATCGGACCCTCAGGTGCAGGTAAAACAACCTTTGTCAATTTGTTATCTGGTGTACTTACCGCTACAGGTGGTTTGCTGCTAATTAAAGGAGTTCAGATGGACAGATTAAATGAAAAGGAAAGAAGAAAATTTCGATTTGAGAATATAGGATTAGTCAACCAATTCACTAGTCGTAATCTTTTTACCCATTTAACAGCCATAGATAACCTCTTGTTGCCTATAAAGATGAAATATGCTCCCAGAGAAGAAGCTAGAAAAGAAGCAGAAGAATTACTCTCATTGTTCAATCTTCAACATGTTAAGCAAAACAAAGCAGCAAAACTGTCTGGAGGTGAATCGATGAGGTTATCGATAGCTATTGCAATGGCCAGACAACCAGGATTCATATTAGCAGATGAACCAACCGGACAATTAGATAGTAAAAACACTTTTGAGATTATAGATATTTTGAAAGATGTTAATGAAGAATTGGGAACAACAATTTTGATTGTTACTCATGATGTTCGATATAGAAACGTGTTCGAAAAAAGCTTCTTAATAAGAGATGGAAGATTAGCTGGTGTTGGACATGAATCAGATCGAAAACAACTTGATTTCCTTAAAGATGCTTCTGTGTTGAACAGAGCATATATAGATGCATCTGGTTTTATACAGATACCAGACAGAGTCAAGATGTCAACTGCACTTAGAGATGTTGCTGAATTTGACACTCATCCATCAAAGAAGTTGGCAATGCTATGGAACCCAGATTTAGTTTCCAGAGAAGAGATACTTGAAGTATTACAACAACCTCCTGAAGAATGGGTGGAAACCAAGGCTGACATTACGTTTGATGATATTGAATACCTTTTCGAACGAGTCTTTAAGCTTGATCCAAAAGCAAAACCTCACATCGAAATCAAGAATCTAAGTAAAGGGTACAAAATATTTGGAACAATGAACCAGGTAATTATAGATCTGAATCTTACAGTTAAAGAAGGTGATTTTGTTTTCATTTCTGGTCCATCAGGAGTAGGAAAAACTACCCTACTGAACTGTATCGCAGGATTGTTGATACCAGAAAAGGGTAAAGTAGTCTTAGATGGATTTTCGATTGGAGAACAAGATGATACTGCTCGATCAGACTTTAGATTGGAAAATATTGCATATATTACACAATATCACAGTCTTTTTGATCCAATTCAACTTAAAGATAATCTACTCATTCCATATTTATTCCTAGGAAAAGAAAAGGAATACAGTGATGAAATGGGTGAAGAGATAGCCAATCTATGTCATATAAAGCACAAATTAGAATCTTATCCTGATGAATTAAGTGCTGGAGAAAAACAAAGAGCAACGCTAACATTAGCATTGTCAAGGAAGACAAAAATTCTTTTAGCAGACGAACCTACAGCTAATATGGATTCTGATCTAGCTAGAGCCTTAATGGATGTTTTAATGGACGTAGTTGAAGAAAACAAATCCACGTTTGTTATGTGCTCACACGATTTATCCTTATTAAGGCCTGGATTTAGACATGTAAGAATATCTGATGGAAAAATCATCAAAGATGAAAGAGTAACCAAAGCTTCACTCAAAGCAACATTGAAGGAATATCTCCAAATAGAAGAAAATAACAATAAGAAATAGAATTAATCTATTTTTTTTCATTTTTTCTTTCCCTTTTTACATATTTCTAACATAGAGAATAATTTAAAACCAATTATGCTTTACTGCAGATGACGAAAATGAAATATCATCTCGAAGCGATCTTTAACTTTAGTGGTTCATTACCTGAAGAGAGTCAAGAAGATATACAGCAATTTTTTGAAGAATTTACTGAAAAAATCCAAGAATCTAGAAAGGAAGGAAAGTTTTCAATAACTAGTTGGGAAAGGAAAGATAGCAACTTACTTCTAGTTATTTCATCTATTGAATCTTTGCTCCCACACATAGCAATCTTAAGAATTAGAAAGCAACTATCTGCTATAATTGGTAAAAAATTCAGAATTGGATTAAGGGGTTTTAAGTTCTCAAAATATACAATTGAGACTGAATTAGATGATAAACCCTTGAAGGAATTCACTCTTCCGTTTACAAAAAAAATTAAGTTTTCTGAAAAAGATGATAAGAATTTGGTGTCTATCGAAATTGATCCTGCAATCCCTGAAGATTTTGTTGAAAAAGGAGCTATAGAGAGGATTATTCGAAGAGTTAATGAAAAGGTTTCAAAGCAGCACTATGGAGCTAAAAAAGAACATCACGAGATTGTATGGTATAGTGGAGAAAAGAAACAATTCACTGATAAAAATCCTACACAACTTATGCAGAAAGCAAATTGGATTCAAAGAACAAATTACAGAAATCAGTTCATCTTAACTCCAACAATAACAACTCTAGTTGAAGCTCTAAAACAGATTATGGTTGATAGTGTTTACAAACCTTTAGGTTTTGATCAAATGATGATCCCTAAACTTGTAGACTGGTCAGTCTGGTTAAGATCTGAGCATGCAGAAGGGATATATCAAGGTGGATTTGAACCATATTTTGTTGTTCAACCAAAAGAACCAACTCCTGAATATTTTGAAGAAGTTGCTGATTATATAACTATAACAAAAACTATTCCTGATGATATGCTCTATGATAAAATCACTGCACCTATTGGTGGTCTTTCGTATGCTCAATGTCCTCCATTTTGGGTCTGGTTGCAGGGTAAAACATTAGCAAAAGAGAGTCTTCCCATAAAAATATATGATTGGAGTGGTCCCACCTATCGTTATGAAGCAGGATCAGCTTATGGTTTTGAAAGAGTAGATGAACTTCATAGAATTGAAACATTATTTATCGGATCTCCTGAACAAACGAAAGAGATAGGACTTCAAGTCCGAGATAAATTGAGATTGATATTTGAGGATGTTTTGGATCTTGAATTTCGTGAAGCGAAAGTGATGCCTTGGTGGTTACAGCAGTCAGCTCATGAAGAAGAAATGGATGAAGCTGATGATTTAGTTGTTGGAACAATAGATTTCGAAGCTTACATGCCTTATCGAGGAAATAGAGATGACAGTGAATGGTTAGAAATGCAAAACATATCCATAATAGGTCATAAATATCCGAAGGGTTTTTCAGTTAAAGCTGAAGGAAATATTGAACTCTGGTCAGGATGTGGAGGAGGATCTTTTGAAAGATTCCTCACTGCTTTTATCTCACAAAAAGGATTGGAGAAAGAAAACTGGCCAGATACATTCTTGAAATATATAGATAAACTTCCTAAACCTGTGAAATTTCACTAAAATTATTTTCCTTCTTTTTGAAGTAATGCAATTGAGCATTGGTTCTTTCTTCACTCTTTTTCTGTGCAATTGTAAAAATAGCGTTGGATTCCTTTTGCATTTTAGAAACCTCAAATCCACTAATATGGAGAAACAACTTCAATTCATCTTCAGTGAAAGCTCTAAGGATTATCTCATCCTCGAAAGATCTCTTTTCTCCTTCTTCTTTTATTTCATAAATTGCTTTCCATTTCCAAGTCCAACCATGTTCAAAATCGAAACTAGTATAGCTTTTGCGAGTATATTTCCTGTTACTATATTTTGATTTGTGTGTCATATGATCCTTGAAATTTGTGAAAATCTCATGTGCATTAAAGTTGTCAAATAAAAGCCAGCTATCCTTCCTTAGAATCTTATGAATCGATCTTAAAGCAAACATCACATCATGGTTTGTTGTCAAATGAGTAAAGGTGCGACCGGTGACAATTACAGCATCAAATTTTTCATTTAATTCTAAATTTCTCATATCAGCTCTAATGAATTTACCTTCTGGTACAAGTTCTTTGGATAATTCTATCATTTCTTTAGATATATCTAAACCTGTATAATCATACCCTTTTTTGATAAAGTACTTTGCCAAATTCCCACTCCCACAGCCTATTTCCAATATTTTCTTACATTTTAGTTTTGAAAGAGATTTGTCATACAGTTGAAACTCATTTTCATAATTGAAAATAGATTGGTACATTTCATGATAAACTCTAGCATAATCAGTATAAATTCGCATTATTTTCATTATTCAGCTTATTATATTCATACTTTATAAGTTTCATTAATTAGTGAGAAAATCGATTAAAGAATGATTTTTCCTCGAATTAATTGTTCTTTACTTAATTTAACGCATAATAATAACACAAATTAATACTCCAATTAACATAATTACAGCAATTCCACCTATAACTGAAAGAAATATCACTCCAATAGCTGCTGAAGACATCCACATCGCGTATAATATGTTTTCATTTAGAAAATTGAATTTCTTAAGAATTTTATCAACACCGATAGTAATTATTATTATATTGAAAATAAAACCTAATAACTGAATTACAATTACTGAAATTACAAATGCTGGATTTATATCTAATATTGTTGAAATTATAAATGAATGACTAAAATCTCTAGATCTGCCAAGCAAAATTATAATAGCTAAAGCCACAGAAATTATGAGAACAATGATATTAGCAACTAAAATTCTCTTTTGATTCTTTCTACTAAATACTTTAGGTTTAACGTATGGTTGAGGGATTATCTTGGATGAACAATTTTCGCATGGTGCTCCTTCTTGAAGAGGAGCTCCACAGTGTATACAGAAATTACTCTCTTCTTGACTACTCACAAATAAGACTAAATTCAATCTATATAACTCTTAGCCAGAGGATATTTAGATAATTACACAAGAATTAACCAGATAAATTTATAATCCCACTCTAAAACCGTTAGATGATGATAGATTTACGTTCCGATACTTTTACTCTTCCTTCTAAAGAGATGCTAGATACAATTATAACTGCTAAACTTGGGGATGATGTATGGGGAGAGGATCCTACTGTTATTGAATTGGAAGCTCTTGCAGCAAAAATTCTAGGTAAAGAAGCAGGTTTGTTTGTTTCGAGTGGCACTCAAGGAAATCTTGTTGCTAATATGACACATCTAAAAAGAGGTGAAGGAATAGTTCTCGAAAAAGAGAGCCATATTTACATGTATGAAGTAGGAGGATTATCACATATAATAGGTGCCTTTCCATTCTTGATTGATGGTGATAATGGTTTAATGAACCCAGAAGATGTAGAAGCTATTTTCACTCGCGCATATAATGTACACTGGGTTGATATCAAACATCTTTGTATCGAAAATACCCATAATCGAGGAGGTGGGAGGATAATCCCTAAAGAAAACATTGATTCGCTAGCAAAAATAACCCATGATAATGGGGGAACAGTTCATCTTGATGGTGCTCGAATATTCAATGCAGCTATTGCATCAGGTATTCCAGCATCAAGAATCGTTGAAAATGCAGATAGCGTTCAAATTTGTTTAAGTAAAGGTTTAGGTTGCCCGATTGGATCTCTAGTTGTGGGAACAGAAGAATTCATTCATGAGGCTAGAAGAAATAGAAAAGTTCTAGGGGGTGGGATGAGGCAAGTAGGTATAATTGCTGCTCCAGGTATCTATGCTCTTAACAACATGGTTGATAGACTCTCTGAAGATCACAAACATGCTCAAATGCTCGAAAAAGCTCTTCTTGAAATTCCTGGTAT
>JAGLRO010000119.1 GCA_023136245.1 Candidatus Heimdallarchaeota archaeon | reverse complement strand
AAATCAAAAACTGTTTCTAATTTTCTCCATTTATATGCCTCTTCCAATATTCCTAATACTTGGAACCCCTTTTCTGCAACTAGTTCCAATAATTCAAAATATAGTTTTATGGTTTGGCGTATGTTCAGCGATTATAATAGCATTCTTTTCTGTATTTCTTAAAAGCAAAAAAGAAGATACGTTTTTACTTTTCATTTCATTCCTAAGTCTTATTCTCTATTCTATAGGAATAGGATTTTATTCAGTAGCAATTCATCTTTCATTGCTTTCACCTTTTCTCTTCAGTATTCTATCTATTCTCAAAACCAAGAAAAATGAGGAAGATGATGAAATAATTGTTAGTTTTGATCAGGTGAAGAATTCTAAGAAGATTCTATACATGTTAACAGTTTCAATTTCCTTGCTAACATTGATCGGATTTGTTCCATTTAATAGTCTAATTCTTAGTATAACTTATCCTGTTACTCTTACAACAAAATCACTTCAAGTATCTCTACTAGTATTATGTCTGGTTACAATGATGCTGTTGTTTGTTTCAGCTTTAGATATATTTCGAGATTCTTTCTCAATAAATGCTGAGAATAATATTGCTAAGACTGATTTAATTTCTTCTATCTCTCTAACTCTATTTCTAATGCTTTTAAGTGTTTTATTCCCCATTTTTGGATTAATTTCTCCAACATCTGAAACTATAAACATTCCACCAGATTCTTTCATGATTTCTGCACTTCCTCTAGGTATTGGCTATATCCTAGTTGGAATTTTCTATGCTTTAAGAAAGAAATACTGGAAATCAATGGATCAAACTATACTCGTTTTTTCTGAAAATATTTCACTCATTCTGAGAAAAATATTTTATTTCGAATTTATATTTACACCAATAATTTATATTACAAAAAGATTGATTATTCCATCAATTATATGGTTATATCAAGAAGTACTTGTAGACTTTATATACGGTATAATTATAAGATATTCAGTCACCCTATTACAATCTAGTTTTAAATCCATTTGGAATTTCATTGTAAAAATTCTTATTCCTGCTATAAGGAACCTATTCACTAAATTATCACTTCTTGCTCGAAAATTCGAAGAAGCTTCATTATTAACTCAATTTCTTTTTATTTTTGGATTTCTATTTGTTTTAATCCTTATTGTTATTATCTTATTTATAGGAGGTCAAATATAGTGTTTCTTAAAAGAGCTGATATAACTTGAATCTGCGACAATTCATCTTCTATGAATTCCTTAATGTGGAAATTATAATTCTAGGAGTTCTACTAATTGCTTTGCTAGGACTATTTTCATCGAGAATAGTACGCAGATTTGTCATACTAAGCAATAGAATGAGACTTATTTATGGGTATATTTCTGTAATATTTAGCGTTATTTCACTTGTGATTTTTGGGTATTTCTTTACTCCTTTTGAAGGTCAAACTACTGAGCTTCTATATTTAAAAATCAACCCATTCTCTGTTGGTACATACTATTCTGTAAGTATTGGAATAATTTTGCTCATCTTTTTGTCATTGGTTGAAACACAGTTTAATTCAGAAAAAAGTTATATGGCATATGCTGCTCTCTTAATGATCCAAGTAGCTAGTTACTTAATTCTTACATCCACAACTTGGCTTTTGATATTTGTTGGTTTCATTTTAGTGTTTACTGCAATAAATCTCTATCTCAGATATATCCAGGTTTTCAATGTGAAAAACAATGATAGTATTATCAAACCATATACAATAATTAATTCAATCTCAATAGCTTTTCTTTTCATTGGATTAGCATCCAGTTATGTAGTAAACGAAAGTTTCATATTTTCGACTTTTAGTTTCATTGGTGAAATCTGGGAATATCTTAGTATTATCTTTGTGTTAACATTTCTAGTAATTCAAATTGGTGTTCCTCCATTCCACTTTTTAGCTTTCAAACAATCTGAAACCAGGAACATCTCTGCATCTAATATTCTTATAATCATACAAAGAGGCATTGCTTTAGCATTTTTAGTTAAATATGCTGTTTTGATTAGAAACTCCAAGATATCGGTTGTTCTCTTCTTTCTCTTTATTGTACTTGGATCAATATACACAATATGGAGCTCTATAGCGACAATGACCATAAAGAAGTTACTCAATTTGTCTCATTATACTAGTTTTATCCAAATTGGAATTGCTTTCATTTTATTATCTTTTATTTTTTCATCAAGTGTTGAAAAGCACCTGAAAATTGATATTAATATTACAGTACAAGCTTTAGCCTTCTACTCAATTATGTACATAATTATCTTTTCATTTTCATTAGCAATTGTTGATTTAATCACTAAAAATCATAAAACTGATGATTTAGAGCTATTGAGAAGAGAAGGTAGAAACTCTATTATTCAGAGAGTATTAATTATTCTTAGCCTTATTTTCCAGTTTGTGCTACCAATTTTCGTAGGATTAATTTGTCAATTATTCTCGTTTCAAACTTTTAATTTCTTGCAGTTGTATATTATATCTGCAATCATCATTGTAACCTTACTTTTCACTACTGTTTATCTCATAAATATTACTAAAATCCTAACATCAAGGGATACACTCAAACATTCAGAAATTTCTTCTATTGAACCTGGAATTTATATCAGTCTAATTTTATCTCTCTTCATAATTATAGGACTATCCATTTTTTACTCAAACCTATTAGAATTCTGTCAACAGATGGCTAATTCTTTATTTAGTTAAATTTAGTACATCAATAAGGTTTTTTTATGACTTCTTTTCTTTATATTTGATTGCATTGGCTTTACCAAATCTAGATCTTGCCGTAGAAGTTGAACAAATCAACAATTATCTGTCGAAATTACGTGATCAGAGCCCCTATGATGACGAAATAAATGATCTTATAGATGATATACTGCAAAAAGGAGGAAAACGTATCCGTCCATTGATTTGCCTACTTTCATTTGAAATGATTTCGAATGAAATAAGATCAGATTTGAATTATGCAGCTGCATGTGCGTTAGAAATTATTCATAATGCGTCATTATTAATTGATGATATTTATGATAAAGATTTTTTCAGAAGAAAGGAAAAATCATTTTACTTGAAATATTCAACATTTGCTGCTATCTCCTTAACTTATTCAATGAGTAGCTTTGCTTTAAGTTTGGCAACAAAAACCAATGTTTTGGAAGTAGTTGATGAATTAATCAAAGTGCTACATACTCTTTCTACTTCATTATTCTTAGAAAAACAATTCCGATCAGGTGAACGCAAAATGAGTAAAGATGAAGCTTTGCAGCTTATTGATAGAAAAACTTCTTGCTTATTTGAAGCTGCTTCTGTTATTGGAGTAATAATGGGAACTTCTAGTAAAGAAGATCGAGAAAAAATGGTGAAATTTGGGAAACTTTTCGGAAGAGCATTTCAATTAAGAGACGATCTTTTATCGTTACTATCAACAGCAGAAGAACTAGGTAAATCTGGTGTTATGACAGATATCTCCAATAGAATTCAAACCTACATTGTTTTAGAAGCGATTGACCTTGCTGATAACGAAGAAAAGAAAATTCTAGAAGAATATTTTTTGAATAAGAAGGATTATCCTCCTGATCAAATTAAGAAGATTCTAGCAGAATCTGAAGCGATGCAATCAATAAAGAATTTAATTGAAAATTATACGAAAGAAGCAATAGCAATAATAGAGAAATACCAAGATTCTGCTCCTAGATCTAAATTAATAGAAATAACAAAAGCTCTCACAATATGAGTAAAGAAATAAAAGAAATTATTCTGTTCTTTTTCCTTGTATATATTCAACAAACCACTTATGGGCAGTATGTCTGGAAGTGGTAACTGGTGGTGCTTTAAATCCATAAGCACATATTGAACTCATCGGACCACTACCTGCTCTGTTAATCGCTATTTTTGTTGCTCTTATTACGTCAATCAAGGTTGCTGCACCGTTGGGTCCATCAAGTGTTTCGAGCCTTAAATCTATCTTCAAAGGCATCCCCATAAAACCTTCTCCATAAATCCAGAAGTGACCAACTCGTCTGTTTCCTAGAAATTCTAGATAATCGGATGTCCCACTTGCAATATTAATATGATTCCCAAATGATTCTTGGATGGTTCTTTCTTTTACTTCTCTCTTGTATTGTTTTCTATCATCATCCAGCGTGTTTAATGTATCCAATCCACCAGCTACATCTAGCTGGTATGTATCTTTTATGTTAACTCCTTGTTCTTTCAAGACATCTAAAAATCCTTTATGCAACACTGTTCCTCCTGCAAGAGATTGTAAATCATCACCAATAACACATACATTTGCTCTTTTGAATTTTCTAGCCCAGACTGTATCGTTTGCAATACTTGTTGGTGTGCAATTAATGAAAGCTACTTCAGCATCTAAAGCTGCTTGAGCGTAAGTTTCAACTGCTTTTTCTGCACCAGTAGGGAGAGCACAAACTAACATATCTACTTCCTTTTCTTTTAGAACTTTTACAACATCTACATCTTCATTATCACT
>JAGLRO010000118.1 GCA_023136245.1 Candidatus Heimdallarchaeota archaeon | reverse complement strand
GATAAACTGAGGTGTGCTATTAATTGGAGCAAAAATAGCATCTACTAAATCTTGATTAACTTTTGAGGAATCAACATCAAATGCTGCTACTATTCTAATATTCTTTGCTTCATAACTTCCAATTTTAGGGTGCAATAGCTGATCTCGTTTTTCTTTATAACTGTTCAAGTAACAAATACCTTGAAGTAAACCTGATGCAATATTTCCTATTCCTGCAATAGCTATTTTTATTTGATCATTTGCCACTTCTATCACCTTAAATTGAAATCTCTCCTTTAATGAATTTCTCAACTAACTGCACTGCTTCTGCATCAAGAATCTGTTTAGGAGGATGCTTGAAAAAGTAACTTGAAACACTGATTAACGGACCGCCGATACCTCTATCTTTTGCAATCTTAAGTGCTCTAACTACATCAATCATAACTCCAGCACTATTAGGTGAATCTTGTACCGAAAGTTTGAGTTGAACACTAAGTGGTTGTCCCCCAAAGTTTTTCCCTTTCAACCATAAATAGCAAATCTTTTCATCACCAATAAACGGAACATAATCCGAAGGACCGATTCTTGTAGGAACTTCATAGGGGATCATACTTGTAACTGCTTCAGTTTTTGATATCCTTTTTGTAGTTAATCTATATTCCTTTTTCATATTCTCAAAATCAGTATTTCCACCGATATTAAGCTGAAAAGTTTCATCCATTTTAATACCTCTTTCATGTGCTAAACTAACTAGCATTCTATGAAGAATAGTTGCCCCAAGTTGAGATTTAATATCATCCCCTGCTACAGGAATGTTTCTATCTGTGAATTTTTGAGACCACTCTGGATCAGATGCAATAAATGCTGGTATACCGTTTGCAAAGGCGACATTCACATCCAAACATGCTTGAGCATATCTTTTTGTAGCAATCTCGCTTCCGACAGGTAAGAAATTTATTAAGACATCTGTCTCTGTTTTCTTCAATACTTCAGCTACATCTACTGCTTGAACAACAGAAGGGTCATAACAATGAAAAGATTCCTTCATATGGGGTGCTACTCCATCTTCAATAGGACCAGGGAGAACAATTACTCCTTTTGTAGGGACATCTGAGAATTTTGCACAACAATTTGGTTCCTCCCATATAGCTTCAGAAATGTCTTTTCCTATCTTCTTTGTACTAACTTCAAAAACTGCAACTATCTCCATATCAGAGATGTGATAATCTCCAAATTTTACATGCATAATACCAGGAACAAAATCTGAATCATCTACATTTTTGTAATATTCTAGACCTTGAATCAGCGAGGATGCACAATTTCCTAAACCCGCTATTGCAACGCGTATATTATTCGACATTGATTCACCTATTCTTTACGAATAAAACATTTTTTCAATTAATGAGCAAAGGAACGTTATGCTTTTAAAAAGTTTTACCCTCTATGTTAATAATGGCACAAAATAAAAAGAACATTCTTATTACTGGTGGATTGGGACAAATAGGATATCATGTCTATCTCAGATTAAGAAGAAAATACAAAATTTGCATTCTAGATAATAAATCAAGTGCTAAAGTTGATCCTCCTGAAGATGTTTTCTTTATAGAAGGAGATATTCAAGACTATAAAATATTAGAATCTCTCCCGAATATTAAGTATATTATCCATTGTGCTGCTCAAATAAGCCCTGAAAAATCTGTTCAAAATCCCATTTATGATGCTGAAGTCAATATTATTGGTACACTCAATCTACTCGAATATGCAAGAAAAAACCATGTGACAAAATTCATCCATATAAGTTCTGCTGCAACTTACGGTGATCCTCAATTTTTACCTATTACTGAAAACCACCCAAAAGAACCTCTTTCTCCTTATGGATTGAGTAAACTTACTGCTGAAAATTATGCATTATTGTATTCTGAATTGTTTGATCTAGATACTACTGTGCTGTTACCATTCAACGTGTATAGTCTTCTACAGAAAGAAAATGATCCTTATGCAGGAGTTATTTACAAATTTATTAAAAGGATAAAAGAAGGCAATCCACCTGTTATTGAAGGAGATGGATTACAAACTCGAGATTTTATCCATGTTGAAGATGTTGTTGTAGCGATTGAATTAGCTCTTACACAATCAAAAGCTAAAGGTATAGTATTAAATATCGGTTCAGGTGAAACTGTCACAATAAATGAATTAGCTCAGCATCTAATATCAATAAGTGGAAAAAAACTACAACCAATTCATACTGATTCTCGGAAGGGAGATATAAGAGAAAGCTGTGCTTCAATTGAATTAGCTCAAAAAATTCTAGGGTTCAATCCATTAGTAAAGTTGAAGGAAGGACTCCAAGAACTTTATGAGAAAATTGAACTGTAATCAGTTCTATACATTGTACAAAAGATTAAAAAAACTTCATAAGATATTAGATTAATGTCTAAGTTTATAGTTGATACTAATTTCTTCATAAGTGGGTTTCAAGTACAGCCAAATCTGTTTAATAAATTCGCAAATATTACAAAAAAAGTAGGCCTTGAACTATATATCCCAACTTACATAAAAAACGAAATGAGACACTTCCTACAAAGAGAAGTAGTACCACACGTTCAAGTTAAAGAAGTGAACAATACTGATTTTCAGAAATTTCTTAGAAAAATGCATGATCACACAACTAACCTACCACAAAAACCTGATCTATCGGTCATTTATTTAGCAGATAAAGTCAATGCAACTGTAGTAAGTAGTGATTTAAAACTACTGGAAACAGCTGAACTAATTGGTATCTCGACACTAACTGATAGTGCTTTTGTAAGATATGTTATTGAAGAGAATACAGATACAAAGGCTTCTTCTTATCTCAAAGAGCTTGAATCAAGACTTTTTACGGCAGAAATCAGGTATTCAGTAGAAAGTACAAATAGATACGATCCTGTAAAAAGAATAAGAAAAATATTAGATTCCGCAATCTCAGTGATCCGAACGGAATATGAAGAAAGACTATTACAAAAATCTCAATCTGATCTAAAGGAAGTGGATGGATTTTCTATGGAATCAATTCAAGTGAGAGAGCTTTTAATTGAAATACAGAGCGACTTAGTTCAGTTAGAAGAGGATTTCGTTCAAGGAAAATATTTAGAATTAGAAGATGAACTTCTCTCCAGAGTAAGAGAGATTACTGACAGCTTAGTAGACTGGAAATTAGCTATTGACGAAATTGAAGAACACGTAATCTATAATGATTCTCTCAAGTTTCTTGGAAGACTACAATATTTAGCAATTATTTGTTTAATAGAGAACAAAAAATTGGATCTGGCAAGGGTGTATATGGATAAATTAATGATGATACTCTTTCAGAATGCTGAAACTGTAGAAGAAATAGGAATAGATACTCATTTACTCCGAATGGTACTTCTGCTTCTATCTGGACAATTACAAAGAATAAATTCTTATTTCACTCCTGCATTTGAGGATGAATGTAATCAATATCATCGAGGAGATGTTGCCAATGTGATTAGAGCATTAATTCTTCTAAGTGTAGTATTAGTAGGCGAAAAAGCTGTAGAGGTAGCTACTGATTATGATTATGATAATATAGAATTCATAAATCAACTTGGGTTTAAATATATGCAATTGGAACAGCTTGAGAGAGCAAGTTTAATGTTTGAACAAACTTTCTATTTATCTTTGAATAACAAAAATAGAGGTTTGTGTATAGCAAGTCTTGAGTATCTAAGTTGGGTTTATTTTGCTGGATTGGATTTAGCTAGAGCAACTTTGCAAAGTCTATACAAAAAACTTATTGACCAATTTCCTGAAATAAAAACAAGTTATCAACTACAGCTTCAGTTGATTTCTAAACCTAAAGAACTCTATCCTTTCCTGACTTCTGATTTTACTTCTATCTCAAATTTACCAGTTGAGTTCAATTCTTCTTTATACTGTATAGGAGTTCAGAACATCCTATCTAGAGGAAAATCGCATCCACTGATACGTGTGATGAACTGGGATATTATGACAAGAATTGGTATTATAGATGAGAATTCCGAATTAGCTGATAAATCCTCACTTGGAACAACTCTACATCTTATTGAAGGAAAATATAAGATAACTAAAGCCTCCTCCCATTTCAGGAAGCAATATGATGTAGAACTTCTCTTACATATAGACACTCGTTCGAAACCAACAATCATTTTCCGTTCAACAAGTGGATGGGATTTAAAGAAGATTGATTTAGAGAAAGAGGATTCATAACTTCCGAAATTCTTTTTATTACCTAATTGCATTTGCTATTATGGAACTTGTAGAATCAGGGATAATTGGATTAGATAGAATACTTGGGGGAGGATTTCCAAAAGGGAGAACTTTGCTTGTAGCTGGTCCAGCAGGATCAGGAAAATCAACTTTCGGTATTCAGTTTCTCTATCATGGTATTGTCTCTGGAGGTGAAAGTGGTATCTTTGTCTCTTTTGATGAACATCCTGAACATGTCAGAGAAGAAATTCGAAATTTCAAATGGGATCTTAGTTCTCTTGAAAAAGATAATTTACTTGTTTTAATCGATGGTTTCAGTCCGAGAGCAGGTGTAAGTTCAGAAGAACGATATATAACCCCTGTTGATGTAGATGAGCTCATCACACTTTTAGTGGAAATCATAGATAAAACATCTGCTGAAAGAGTAGTTATTGACAGTATAACTGCTTTGGCTCTTTCAATGGCGTCTGAACAACAAATAAGAAGACAAATCTTGAAACTAAGTGCTGTAATGTCCTCACTAGAATGTACAACAATTCTGACAAGTGAGATGAGAGGTGGCGAAGTCAGTCGTTTTGGTGTAGAAGAGTTTATGAGTCAAGGAGTTATTGTTCTCAACTATGAGTACCATAACAATGTTGCAAAGAGAAGCTTGAACATCAGAAAAATGCGAGGTTTAAAGCATGAGATGATTGAAAGACCATTCTCGATAACTCAAAATGGAATCATAGTTCATTCTGAAGAGCAATTTTATCACTAATCAGATAGTTCTCTTAACAAATTCCAAATCATGACTATATTTTCAAATAGGAGGATTTATTTTCAATCTTCCTCGTTTGCTTAATAATATTAGCCTTTGATAGCAAAATTTAAAATAAGTAGTAAACTGCACCAAATAGTAGTGATTAAATGGGTAATATACGCACAAGTCAAGTAAAGCGTTTATCAAAACAAATAGTTAGAGATTTTCATGATCAACTTAACACAGATTTTCAAAACAATAAACATGTAGTTGAAGAAGTTTGTTCACCCATGTCGAAGAAGATGCGAAATCTAATAGCTGGATACGTTACTAGAATTATGCGACAATTCAAAGACCAGACAATACAGGTTTTAGAAGAACTATAATTTCTAAAATAAACCTTTTTAACTAGCTTTCAAGCTTATAATTATGCCCATTAGTTCTCGTATAACTGATTTTTACAATAAAAGTATTGAAGAAAGAAGAGAACATATTGCAGAGATTTTAGGATTATCTATAGAGGATATTCATATCCTTAGAAATTCAGAACTCTCAGAAGATATTTCCAATATTCTGATAGAGAATGTGATTGGATCTATTTCTCTTCCTCTAGGAATCGCAACAAATTTCATTGTTAATGGTAAGGAACATCTTGTACCTATGGTGATAGAGGAATCTTCTGTTGTTGCTGCAGCTAGTCATGGAGCGAAGATTGCACGGAAAAAAGGAGGTTTCACCTCTGAATATACAGGATCATATGTAATAGGACAAATCCAGATATTAGGAATTAGTGATTTTGATATAGCTAAAAAAGTCATTAAGGAAAATCATTCGCTCTTACTTGAAATTGCAAATTCAACAAATCAAATTCTTCTTGACCTTGGAGGTGGGGCGAAAGATATTGAGCTAAGACAAGTAGGGGGACAATTGGGAGATTATCTTTTACTACATCTTATTGTTGATACTAAAGATGCTATGGGTGCAAACGCTGTTAATACTATGTTGGAAAAGCTTCAACCAAAAATAGAAGAACTAACCAATGGAAAGGTTTTACTCCGAATTGTGTCAAATTATGCTCTTAAGCGTATGGTCAAAGTTAAAGCTGTTTTTGATAAAGAAGAACTGGGTGGAGAAGATGTGGTTAACAGAATTTTGATAGCAAATGATTTAGCTCAGAATGATAAATTTAGAGCAGTAACTCATAACAAAGGAATCATGAATGGAATAATAGCAGTGTTATTAGCTACAGGAAATGATACTAGAGCTGTTGAAGCTGGGATACATGCTTATGCTGCAAGGGATGGTAGATATAGTGCTCTTACTGAATATGAGAAGAATTCTGACGGAGATCTGGTAGGATATTTGGAAATTCCTCTTTCGATAGGCATTTTGGGAGGAGCAATAAATGTTAATCCAAGCTATAAATTAGCGCTAAAAATTCTTAATATTAAAGATGTAGAGGTTTTTACAAATATTGTTGGTGCTATAGGATTAGCTCAGAATTTAGCTGCTTTGAGAGCTCTTGTAAGTGAAGGGATTCAAAAAGGTCATATGCGTCTGCATGCTAGAAACATAGCTATGACAGTTGGTGCAAAAGGAGATGAAATTAAGAAAATTGCTAACCAACTTCTTTCAGAAGAGAACATTTCACATGATAGAGCTAAAGAGATATTAAAAACTGAGAAATGATGTATTTTTTGTGAATCTTTAGAATCTTCAAGAAAACACGTAAATCTTTTATTCTTGATTTGAATATTTGAATATATGAATGAAGAAAAGAAAACCACTGATGCAGATAAATCCGTTTTTCAGGAAGGAAAACAATATCACATTGAATGCAAACCCGGAGATTTAAAGGGTCCAGTTTTACTTCCAGGAGATCCTGAGAGAGCAAAAAGAATTGCTTCAACTTGGGATGATTTTAAAGAGGTTGCAGCGCATCGTCAATATTACTCTTATACTGGAAAATTTCATGATGTTCCTATTAGTGTTACATCTACTGGGATCGGAACTCCCGCGTGCGAAATAGCCATTACTGAACTGCTAAATATCGGTTGTGACACTTTCATTCGAGTAGGATCGACCGGAGCATTACAACCTGGTATTGAACTCGGGGATTTAATTATTAATACGGGCGCAATCAAGATGGAGGGTTCCAGCAAATATTATGTGCCTGAGAGTTTTCCAGCAATAGCCAATTATGAGATTGTGTTAGCTTTGATAGAAGCTTGTGAGAATTTAAAGTATCCATACCATCTTGGAATCGCAGCTTCAAGTTCTAGTTTCTATTTAGGTCAAGGAAGGCCTGGATTCAATAACTACAAAATTTCAAAAACTGATGTAATTGTTCCAGACTTACAGAGAATGGGCGTTCTAAATCTCGAAATGGAAGCATCGCACATATTTACTTTAGGACAATTATTTGGCGCCAGAACAGGTGCTATTTGTGCGGTTTACGCAAACAGAGTTACTAATGAGTTTGCAACAAAGGGTGAAAAAGAAGCAATTGAAGCAGCGAATTATGCTGTAAAAATTCTATCTGAAATGGACAGGGAAAAAGAAGTAAACAATGCAAAATACTGGTTCAGGAAAATCAAATCTTAGGAACTCCTAGATTTTTTATTTTTTCAATTTATTATCTATTTTATTAGAATTATTAAAGAACAGAAGAATGAGGGAGGGAGGGTCATGAGTTTTTAAAATAAATAGAAACTCATGACCAAGTTATTTTCTTTTGTAACTTTATAAAGTCTTCGCAAAATGCAAAAAAACGTCATTTAACAGAACTATAACCCAGTTAGTTAAATTGATTATTCTATCCTTGTTGTACCTGGGAAGTAATAATTACCTGTGCTTTCATCTAATATTGCAATATCTATCTTCATCATCAAAGTCAAAGTGCTTTGTGCTCGTTCAATTGGCCAACCGAGATGAGAAGTAACTTGATTAACAGATAAGAAATCCAAACCTGTCGAGAGTCTTAAGACATCCTGGATATCTTTTGACATTTCTATTGGCTTGAAGCGGATTAGGACTTCATCCTCACCAATATCTACTCTTTTTGGAATGACATCTGCTTTTTCTAATTCTTTTAGTACTGATAGAATTTCTCCTGTTCTAACTTCCCATTTTGGACGTGTTTCACGGAAATAATCAACAAGATTCGCTAGTGTTATCGCTCCCCCAATATCGTCAAGCTCTTCAGTACCAATTACCAATAATTCTCGTGCGAGTTTTTGTTTAAATTCATCTTTTCCAAATATCATGGGTGCTTTGACTTTACCTGATGTTCCTACAGTTTGTGACATACCAGCTTTCTGTCTAATATCAAGAATTTTAGCGACTAACATTTTTGAAGATAGAAGTTCCTTAATTGATTTTTTCTCAACTTTAGATATACCTTCTTCGAGTACACCTTTCTTCTTTTTTTTATCTTCGTCTTGAACCTTAACTAAATCAGAGTCAAATTTTTTGTAAGCGTCAGATAATGAAGTTCGAAACTCAGGTTTCTTCTCTTTTTTCTTTCCTTCATTGCCCTCTTCATGTTCCATTATACTCATGTAAAACAAGTTATCATTATATAAAAAAGTATTCAATTAAATAGTCTTATTTCCAAATTTGTATACAAAATAAACCTTAATAGTTATGGAGAAAGAAAAGTTAAAAGATTAGCTAATGAAGAATAATTCTTAGCTTTTATGATACAAAAAAAGGTAATTACTATGAATGACATAAATATTACGGCGTACGGTGCAACCAATTTCGTTGGAAGGAGCTCGTTTCTACTCTCTGATAGAGATCACAAGATTCTCTTAGATTGTGGGATTGAACTTATTCCAAAACAATATTCAAAAGCTCCAACTGGAGTAGATTTTGTTGCAAATGAAATAGATGCATTTTTACTTAGTCATGCGCATATAGATCACTCTGGTTACGTTCCTAGACTTGCTAAGAAAGGATATAATGGCAATTATTATATGACTGCTCCTACAAAAGATATAGTCTACAAATTGTGGCTAGATCATCTTAAGATAGAAGGAAGGAGACATTGGTCAGAATTAGATCTGGATAAGGTTTATAGAAATATCAAAACTATAGACTACAAAAAGAAAATCAAAATCAGTGATGGAATAACCGCTGAATTTATCAATGCAGGACATGTTTTGGGTGCTGCTCAAATATTAATTGACTGGGAAGGGAATTTAATTCTTTATACAGGGGATATAAATGATAGAGTAACACCAATGTTCGATGGGTACGATTTACCTGAAGAGGATATTAGTACTTTAATTATAGAATCTACAAATGGAGAAAGATATGTACCTGAAAGAAGTAAGATAAACGTAGGTTTAGGGATGTTAGCAAGGCAAACAACTGAAGGAGGTAACAAAATGTTACTACCTTCTTTCGCAGTAGGACGATCACAGGAAATCCTAATCACACTTGCATTTGATGAGGATTTAAAAGATGTTCCTATCTATATAGATGGTATGATTAATTCGATGAATATGATCACGGAACATTATCTTAGTGAAAAATGGGTTTCAAAAAGATTCTTAGAAAAATTGAAGGAGAAAGGTCTAAATTCTCCTTTTGAAAGCGAAAATTTCAAACCCATTCCCTCTTTACCTGATAAACCACATAGATCAAGAAAGTATATTTCTAAAAAGGACGAGGGTGCGATAATCGTAACAACATCAGGAATGCTTGAAGGAGGACCAATACATACTTACCTTGATCTCCTGGGTACCAATAAAAATACAGTATTGGGTTTTACAGGCTATCAGGTTGAAGGAACTACTGGTCGAAGTATTTATGATGGAGAAAAAGAGATTACTATCCAAAGTGATTATCGACAGAAAAAGAATATTACTCTTAAAACTCAAATCATGAAATTTCCTTACTCTGGTCATAGTTCAGTTGATGGTTTAAAAGCTGCTATGAAGAAAACAAAAGCTCATGATATTATAATGGTGCATGGAGATCAAAGGAACCAGATTTATATTCTGGATTATGTAAAAGATATAGCAAAACCAAGAATATTAGAAGAAGGAGTATCTTCTGAATTAAGAAGTGCATAGGATGAAATTAATATCTCCCCCTTATCTTCAAATAGCTCTCGATTTGATAGATAAAGATGAATTAAAGAGAATTCTCTCTGAAATTCCTTCAGTTAATAAAATATTGATTGAAGCTGGAACTCCCTTAATTAAAAAATTTGGAATATCTATTCTTAAAGAAATTCTTCAAATTCATCCTGATTCTTACATTATTGCAGATATGAAAACACTGGATGTTGGAAGGTTAGAAGTTCAAATTGCTGCTGAAGAAAAAACTAAGGCGGTTACTATTAGCGCACTATCTTCTAATGAAACTATTGAATCTTCACTTGAAGAAGCTAAGAAAAGAAATGTGGATATAATTTTAGACTTAATGAATGTAGATGACCCATTAGAATTATTAAAACAGCTTTCAAGAGTACCAGAAATTGTACTCTTTCATAGAGGAATTGACCAAGAAGGACAATTTGAGCATTCTTGGGAAAAAATCAAGATGGTCAAACAATATTCTCATGATTTGCTTGTTGCAGTTGCTGGAGGATTAAATCTTCAGACAAGTCTGCAAGCTTTAAAAAATGGAGCAGATATTATAGTTATTGGACGTGCAATAACTGCAGCTGCAAATATAGATATAGCTGTTCAAGACTTTTTAGATTTATTAAAATAGATTAAAACTCATGTGTAGTTCCAGTTTGTCGAATACGATTGTAGATTCTTTTATATGAAAAATGGAATATTATATAGAAAAAGACAGCAGAACTGATAAGTACAATGATAGAAATCCAGACAATCGAATCTGTTATTGTTCCATTACCAAACATGCAGAGACGGAATGCTCTCACTGCCAATGTTATTGGAGAAAACTGTGCTATAATTTGTAACCATTTCGGAAACATACTTAACGGAAACAAACTTCCACTTAGTAAACTTATTATTCCGATAATAACCATGGATATTTCTCTTCCACGTTTTACCAATATTGTGAAATTTGCTGCAATAAGAGAGAGAGAGAAGAAAATCAAAATGCAACAAAATGAGACTAAAAGTAGTGCAAATATTGATTCAATCGAAATGGAAACTGATTTGAATGCTGGATAGATGAACAGAATCGGTATGAAGTAAATTATCGATATGAAAACACCATAAAACATTTCAAAAGCAATTTCAGAAATGAAATAACGTTTTAATCCGAAAGGTAAAGTGACAAGCGTTTCAAAGGTACCTTGCTTCATTTCACTAGTAAAACTATTTAGAGATCGTGAGAGAGTTCTAGTAGATATTTCAACTAAAATGACTCCAGCAAAAATGAAAGATACGCTATCCACTATATAGTTGTCTTGACTTATCTGCATTTCAGGAACTAGAAGAGCAACATAGAAGAACAGAGAAAAAATTATTAAATTTGTAACAAAACCCATTATGATCGAAAATTTATATTGCCATATAATTCGAAAATTTCTTCTAAATATTGCTAAGAAACCTTCTAGAAATTTAGTATTTTGTTCTCTTTGTTTAAACTCTCTTACTACTGTTCTAAGATATTCATGAAAAATCAATACCAATCCACCTTACCGTTTTTTTTGACATTCTTTAAACTGAGAAAAACAAGTACGTAAGCTATTATACCTATAACTGTAATCATCCCCAATAAAATTGAGCAATTGTAAGCAAGAAGCTTCCATTGAATTGAATCTGAAAAAAGAATCATGTGCAACGTTTCCAAACCATAGGTAAAAGGAAGAGAATTAGAAATGAACAGTGGAAAACCACTTAGTAATGCAATAGGAAATAGAATACCAGAAAAGGTTTTAGTTAATTGATAAATGAGTGATACAAGACCACTGTCTTTTTGGTAAAAAATCGTGAAGGATGTAAATAACATAGAAATAACCATGTGAGAAGCCAGAATTAGAATAAAAATGAGTAGGATTAATAGAACTTCTTGAAATGTAATGCTAAAGGCGAAATTTCCTATCAGAAATGCTATAGATAGGACTATCAGAATTGAGAAAGATGAAAGAAAAACACCTGCCGCTGTTGTACCAATTGAATATTCCAAGAAATTAAACTGAAGAAATAAAGAAGACCAAGTTCCTGAAGCTATTTCATTGTTTATATTTCCATTTGCTGTACCTAGACTTGTTCCAACAATCATTTGTAGACACAATCCAATTATACAATATTCAAAGTAGGTTGCATTAAGTCCAAATATCTCCATATCTGGATTTAATTTACCAAAGAAAAAGTACATGAAAACAATGGTGATGTTGAGTACTAAGACCATCAAATAACTGCTTTTGTAGTTTAAGGTCATTTTAATTCTAGAAATGGAAATAGCTCCAATTCTGGCAATGAAAGAATTTCTCTTAGTTTCCTCTTTAAAAGAGGATAGAATCTCTATCATCTGTTTAGATATAATTATTCCTCCTCTTGAAAAGGCAAATTGAATATTTCTTCCACTGTTCTTTCTTTTGGATCTTCCTTCTGATTATTTATTGCTAAAAACGCTAAAAAAGATTCTTTTAGACTGGGTATGTGAGGAGCAATTTGATAAATTTCACCCCCAGTTCTAAGAATTAAAATTGTGATTCGTGAGATTGTTTCATTCAACGAAAACTTTGATGGTTTAATCTTTGCTTCATAAACGAAATTCTCTCTATCTTCTTCTCTGAAAAACGAAATTTCAGCACCTGCTGAATAGCGAATTAGATCTTCAAAACTTTTGTAATGAAAATCTGCAAGGTTAAAGATAACTCTAACGTAATGCTGTGCTGCTGATTCTTTGAAAATTGAAGGCGGACAATCCTGTATTATTTGTCCTTTATCAATAAGAACTAGTCTTGATGTTAAATCATCCATTTCTGAGAAATTATGACTTGTAAGAAGTACAGTAGTACCAAACTCTCTGTTAAATTCTAACAACAATTCTTTTGCTTTTTCCGAACTCTCAGCATCGAATCCTAACGTTGGTTCATCCAATAACAATACTTTAGGAAATGGTACTAATGAGCGTATTAGTAAAACTTTAGCTTTCATTCCTGTTGATAATTTCATAATCAGAGCATTTTTCTTGTCTTCTAAATCAAAGAAATGTAGCAATGAATTAATTCTTTTCTTCGCTTCAGTTTTTCTTATACCACTTAAAGTACTGTAAAAGAGTAAATTATCAAAAACAGAGAGTCTATAATATAAGCTTCTACCACCAGTTTCCCCAAAAACGGATCCTATTATTGATCTAATTTGTTTATCATCATGAATACTTATACCATCAACATAGACATCCCCTGAAGTAGGAAGAATAAGTGTTGTTAGAATCTTAGTTAAAGTTGTTTTTCCAGCCCCATTAGGACCTAATAACCCAACAAATTCTCCTTCTTTTATATTTAAAGAAACATTATCCAAAGCTGTGATTTCTTTTCCTCTCTTATTGAAAATTTTACTTAGTGAACTAATCTCAATTGACACATTATTAGTAACCTAATGTCTTATTTAAGACCCGCAAAATCTATAGAAGTTTCTTTCTTCGCTTTTTCCTTTCGTTGATTAAAAAGAAAATACATTGTAATAAGAATAGTTACAACTATCGAGGAAATAAGTGAAGATAACCAAAAGTATGAAATATTCATATTTAGCAAAACACCAGAAGCATAGCTTGTTGCAGCAAGACCTAGGAAGAAAGCTGTTGTGATCGTAGAGAAAAGGAAAGAGAAATGTTCCTTTGATAATTCCGAGGTGAGGATTGTCATTACAACTGGGAAAAATAATGCATGACCAGCGCTTCTTACAAAAAGAAAGATTATATACATAATCATACTGTTGGGCATTAAATAGATAAGCAAGTAGTTTACTGAAATTAGCGTACATGCTATCAAGAGCATTAGATTAATGATTTTTTTTCTGAACGTTATTACTAGTCCAACTATTGGTCCAACTATAACAAAACTAATGTTTGACAAACCTATAATCGTTCCTACTACACTCTCAGATAAATTTATCACATTATAACCATAGAGCGAAAATTGTGGATTGGTGAACCCTTCCATTATACCAAATATTGTGAATGCAATAAAAAAGAAAATGAAAACTCTGTTCAGAATTTCTTTTCGTTTGAGTTTGGTTCTCTCACCATTTTTCAAATTGAGTCTTCTTTCAAGGTGTTTTTTCTCACCTCTTCCTTTAATGAAAATAAGTTGAAATAAAACAATACCAACAATAGAAAAAACAAAAACAAATACTAGCATAATTATGGGTCTGAAGAAATCCAATAGAATCCCTAAGCTGATTATTCCAATCAAACTCCCAAATCTACCAGAGGTGGAAATAATAGAATTGTAAAATCCTTTATATTTCGTCTCAATGTCAGATAATAATGATCTGCTAGTTAAACCAAATATATTATTCGATGACCGTAACATTATAAACAGTAAAGCCAAAAGCACAGTATTCTGTGCAAAAGCAAGTCCTCCTACTGCAAGGGTCATTATAATGTATGAGGAAATTATCATTGATCTTCTTCCGATTTTTTCAATCAAATAACCGGAAGGAATACGAGTTATTATACCTCCAAACGTGTATGCTGCGACAATTATTCCCCATTTTATGATAGTCTCAGCTTCAGAGATACCTGTAGACTTCTGCAAATAAATTGGAAAGATTTGTCTTAATGACATGAAGACCAAGAATCCAATAAATTGAGAAGAAAGAAAAGCTGTCACTTCTCTAGTATCTTGAGCTTTGAGAATCTCCTTTAAGCCAGCTTTTGTTTTCTGACGTAGTGTAGGAATAGTCTCAAGCTCTGACATTGTGATTTCATGAGAACTACTTCATTAAAAAGATTATTGAAACTAGAAAAACGAAGGAATTTTGATGTTGTATTAAGATGCATATAGCTGTTCTATAATCTTTTCTGCAAGGTTTTCAGATTCTTCGGAATCAGTTAGAATATCTATTTCATCTGGAGTTGAAATTCCTAAACCTAATTCTACAGCTCTTGCTATTTGTTCTTGCTGAAAAATTGACCCCTTCGAGACTTCTGGTGTTGTTCCATAGATTCTGAGGATAGCAACACCAACAGCATCTATAGCTATTCTATCTGTTCCAGCAAGCATAATATTTGCTTCAACTCTAGTTCCCCTTGCTGGACCCCCATCTACAAAAGCAGTAACACCATCTAGAACAATTAAATCCGGTGAAAAAGCTGTATTTATCTCAGCTAACATCTTTCTAATATTGGAGGAACCGTGCATTTCTCTCATATATGAATTTCCATCTAAGTTCCTTCTTGGAACCATACCTGTGGCGTTCTTCAAAGAAAGTGTAAAATGACCTGAATGATGTGTTTTCAAACAACAAGTTTCAACAATGGATTCAGCTTCTGCGTATATTTTAGCAAAAAGAAATCCATTCTTCCAATGGCTATCCTTAGGGAGAATATGAACAAACTCTTCTACAGGAATTTCAGCTAAGTTGACTACAGGGAAGTTTAATTCTTCAGCTAATTCGAAAATTCCTTTTTCCTCCATACATTCATGAGTATTAATTGGACCACTTATTTCTGCAAGTGTAATAGAGGTTGCTCCCATCTCTCTAAGTTTCGGAATTAGAGCTCGTAAAGTTTCCGTAGCTGTTGAACCTGGAGGTGTATCTGCAGTATTGAAATTTGGTTTGAGAATAACGTTTTTTCCTTTAACAGGATTTTCTCCTAAAAGATCTATGACTTTTATTGTTCCTTCTTCATGGTTATTTGTCGAAACCAATGCAATTTTTGTCATCTTATTCTTGTAAATTATAGGCGACTTATATAAATCTATTTTCTAAATTCTGCACAGTTAAACGATATGTTTTAAAAAAAGGAAATTATTGACAAAATATGCAAAATAAACTTTATGCCGATCTAGTAATAAAAAATGCAAATATTTGGACGATGAATGAAGAGAAACCTAGAGCAGAATTTTTAGCTATTTTCTATGATTCAATTATAAAAGTTGGAAATGGTACAGAAATAAACGAGTTAATCGGTCCTAAAACAGAAATCATTGATGCTGAAAATAATACAGTAATTCCTGGTTTTATTGATGCCCACACTCACTTAGCATGGAATGGTTTAAACAAAGTTTATCTTTATTTAGGCGATACAAAAAACTTGAAGGAAGCAGTAGAACTTGTTAAGAGAGAAACTGAGAAGAAAAAACCAGGAGAATGGATAATTGGGCGCTCTTGGGATCAGAGTAAGTGGTCAGAACAAAGATACATAACTGCAGCTGATATAGATCCTGTCAGTCCAAATAATCCTGTTATTTTACAACATGTATCTGGTCATTTTGAAACTGTTAATAATATTGGCTTTGAGAGATTAGGTTTGTCAAAAGAGCAATTGGGAGTGGATTTAGACGAAAATGGAGATATTATTGGTACTTTAAGAGATGTAGACCTTTCTGATAAAAAAGAAATCAGACCTAAATTTGATGATTTTATTAAAGGCATAATGTTAGGGATGGAAGAATGTCTTTCTCTAGGCATAACATCAGTTCATGATAATATATCATTTGAGAGTTTATTACCCTACATTCAGCTTGCTCGAAATAACCAGTTAAAGCTTCGAGTATACGGAATAATTTACGAAGATATGATTGACGAAGCAATAAAACTAGGACTTTCGAAAACTTATGGAGATAAATGGTTGAAGATTGGTGCGGTCAAATTAATGACCGATGGAGCTATAAGCGCACGAACAGCTTATCTCTACGATGATTACGAAGATAAGGAAGGAGAAAAAGGTTTTGCACTTTATGATGAAACTATGCTTGATGAAATGGTTGTGAAGGTTCATAATGCAGGAATGCAAATTGCTGCTCATGCTATTGGAGATAAAGCCATTACCAGAGTTATAACCTCAATAGAAAAGAACATAGTTCCAGAGGAATGTAAAAAATCGCTTCATCGAATAGAACATGCTGAGCTACTTCTTGAAGAGGATGTCAAAAGAGCTTCTAAACTAGGTCTCGTTATGTCTATGCAACCGAACTTTGTCTGGAGATGGGGAATGATAGGAGTAAATGGAATGTACGAACAACGACTTGGAACAGAAAGAACTATGATCAATAATCCATTTAGATGGGTTTTAAACAATGAATTAATGATTGCTTTCGGAAGTGATGGCATGCCATTAGGACCATTGTATGGAATTAAAGGTGCTATTCTTCACCCACATCCTGAATTGAGACTAACGCTTGAAGAAGCAATAAGATGCTATACTTCTTATCCAGCAATAACTTCAGGTGAAGAAGATAGAAAAGGATCATTGATTCCAAGCAAATTTGCTGATATAGTGATCTTGAATAAGAATCTTGATGAAATAAAATTGGAAGAATTTCATGACGTTGATATACTCTACACAATAGTTGGAGGAATTATAGAATACAAAAAATGAGACAAATCTGCATTTAGAATTTCCGAACGATTATTGTAATCGCATCCCCTTCTTTGACCACATGCTCTAAACCAACTCGTTGATTTGTGTGTTTTGCACTGGGACCTGAAATTACTGCATATCGAAATTGAGATGCGAATTTTCTGTGTATTTTATCACATACATCTTTTATGGTTGAATTAAGCTTGACAATCAATGGTTCTTCAAAATCTGTTTTATGACCTTGCTTTTTAAGGAAAATCTTAATGAGTTCTAATCTTTGAACAATCTCATCTTTTAGTAAATTAAGGTTTTCACCAGTTAACGCGCTTATGAAAATTGCATCAGGCAATTTTTCTTGTAGTTTTCTTTTAAGTTTCTTCGATGCCAAATCAATTTTATTCACAACTATCATAAGTTTAGGATAAACTCTGTTACCCTCTAAAATATCAATGAGTTCATCTATTGTTGGATCACTACGAACAGTAACAGATGCATTCATAATCTTGTATTCTCTCATAATTCCAACAAATGTTTTCTCGCTCATATGAGTAAGTTTTGTTAATGTCGAGAGAGCAACTCCTCCTCGATCTTGTTTCTTAATTCGAACATATGGTTTTTCTTTTCCAGGACGAATTGCTACTTTCTGTAGCTCTTTTATTGCTTTCTCATTGAATTTATCTGCTTCTTGAGGTTCAAGCAAAACAAGGATCATATCAGCGCTTCTGGCAACTGCGAGAACTTCCTTTCCTCTCCCTTTTCCTGAACTTGCATCTTCTATAATACCAGGTAAATCGATGATTTGTATCTGAGTACCTTTATGAAATAATATTCCGGGAATAGCTTTTGTTGTTGTGAATGCATAAGCTCCAATTTTGGATTGCTTACTGGTTATTTTTGATATAAGTGTAGATTTTCCTGTTGATGGAAATCCAATTAAGACTACTGATCCATCTCCTGCTTTTTTGACATCAAATCCATATCTACTTCCAGATTTTGAGGATAATTGTGCATCGAGTTTCTTGCGTCGTAGTTTGGCTAGTTTAGCTTTTAGAGTACCAAGATGATGTTCTGTTGATTTATTCTTTTGAGTTCGAGAAATTTGGTTCTCAATATCTTGTATCTTCTCATCTATTGTGGAACTCATATGATGTCACTATCAGTGTTCATTATGGATGTAATTGAAGTAATCTCACAATAAACTATTTAGGCTTAACGATTAGTGATGTCTAAACTTGAAATCTTCAAAATTCCCCAAAAATTCACTTAAATATACTAAAAGAGGAAATCTAAAACTTTCTTTCTTTTCTTTTATAAATGGTAATAAGAATCAATGATTGTTTAGGAAAAATAAATATATGATAAATATAATAATACTGCAAAGAATAATAAAATATTTGTTTACCAAGCATTATATTTAAATAACCATAAATTTACCATAAAGTAATTTGATTAGGGGTGGTTTAAATTTCAGAAACTCTCGAATTAAGCGATAAGGAAAAAACAATCAAACTGGCAAAAGCATTATCTTCTCCAACAAGATTTGAAATCGTGAAGTTATTAATTGATAAAGAAATGGATATCTCAAGCATTGCAAAACGAATGAAGCAGACAGAAGCAAATACTTCAGCTCAAATAAAGTTTTTAGAAAAAGCTGGTGTACTTGATTCAAGATATGAACCAGGTGCTCATGGAGTTCGTAAAGTCTGCAAAACAAAAGTTAAGAAAATAATCTTAAACATTGTTTAGTCTTTTTTCGCAATTACTGAAAAGTCCTCAATAGATAAATGCCAGAGCTTTTCAATTTCATATCCAGCTTGGACAATTATCTCTTCTAGCTTCTTATCGCAATAGATTTTGTCTAGCACTGTTAATAGAAGTTTTCCCCCAATTTTTAGTACTCGAAAAGATTCACTTACTGTTATGGTTGGTTCTTGTAGATTTTGAATTACTGAAAAACAAGTTACTATATTCAAACATGATTCTCGGAAAGGTAAATGTTCACTATCTGCACACACAAACAATGCATTTTTTAGTTTGTTCTTTCCTTCTAATAACATGTTAAAGGATAAATCACAGCTTATTATATTTTGAACATTTGAAGGAAGAAAATCTAACAGCAATCCAGTTCCTGCACCAACATCCAGTAATAGATCCGAAGATTTGATTTTTGTTTGTGAAAAAACCTCTCTGAATTTTTGTTGTTGGATAGAAGAATATCTAGCATCATATTTTGTTGCTGTTTCTTCATATTTTTTTCCTGCTTCATACTTTTTTTTGCTCATTCAAGTAAACAATATGAAAGAAAAGGATTTTAAGTCATACTCTTACATCATATTGATGCCTATAGCTCTACGAGGAGCAAGATTGCTCAAAGATTTGTCAAAGAATGATATTAGGATTCTGAATATGATAGAAACCTTACTAAAAAAAGGTGAATATGCACCAGTAGACAAAATAGTGACTTACTCAGGTTTTAGGCAAAAAGATGTTGAATTGATTCTATCTAAAATACACAAACTTAAGTTAATTCGAAGATGGACTGGACAATTTGTAGGGTATACTCTCTCCTTTGCAGGTTTTGATGCTTTATCCTTGAATGTTCTCTATGAAAAGAAACTAGTATATGGTGTCGGACGAGAGAGAGGAGTAGGAAAAGAAAGCGACATATATTATGCTGTAGATTTCGAAGATAAGGAAGTAATGTTGAAGATTAACAGAACTGGAAGAGCAAGTTTTCAGAAAATTAAAAGGAAGAGAGATTTTCTAAAGGATAAGTTCCAATATTCCATTTTTTCAATGGCAGAAATTGCATCTAAGAGAGAATATAAAATCCTTTCAGATTTACAAAACGAAAACCTTCCAATACCAAAACTAATAGGATACAATAGACACATAATTGTAATGGATATTATAGATGGAATAGAATTAGTAAATGCTCAATATCTAAAAAAACCAATCAAAACACTTGAAAAGATTATTGAATTTAATAAAATACTTTATCAGAAACATCAAATTATCCATGCAGATTTAACTGAATTCAACATTCTGTATGATGAAGAAAAAGACAAAATAGCAATAATTGATTTTCCACAAGCTGTATCAACAGATCATCCAAATGCTCTTTATTTATTAAGAAGAGATCTTACTCATCTCTTAGATTACTTTGGGAAAAAGTGGTACATTAGTACAGATGAAGTTGAAAGTGTGATAGATTATATTATTGGGAATTAAGGTGATTAACATTTCTGAATCAGACCTTATTATTGTAGGAGTTGATATTCTACCACATACATCTCCATCTCGTGTTGCTCATTATGCAGTTTGTGTTTTTGATGCTAATAAAGAGGAGATAATAAAAAAGTACGAAAAAGTTAATCTTCAGAAATTATTAGGTATTGTTAGAAGTTCTCAAGCATCATACATTGCATCTGACAACATTTTTGAACTAGTAAAAAAGCCATCACAAATTCCACATTTGAGCTTACAATTATTACCTAATTCTAAGCTAGTTCAAATAACAGGTTCTCCTATTCATGGTTTTACTTCTCTTGCTAAACTAATGAGACAGCATGGTATACAAATAACAGGAAAATTGTCGCCTTCAGCAGCTGCTGAAGCTTGTGCGGTTCTTGCAAGTAAAAAATTAGGTTATCTTGTAGAGCCGTTTGAAAATGAAACAAAAATTGTTGTTTCAAGATCAAAATCAAAAGGTCCAGGTGGGTGGTCACAAAAAAGGTTTGGCAGATTAATAGATACCACTGTAAATCAAGAAGCTAAAAAGATTGAAAGCAATTTAATCGAACATAGACTTGACTATGATAAAAGAAAATCAAGAAGTAAATTTGGAGCACAGAGAGTAGTTTTTAGTATCTATGCACCAATTTCTGAAATCTACAAAATTGTGAAAAAAAAGAAGGGAGAAATCTGTCAAGTTAATATTTATCCAGTAAATAAAGAACGAGTTGAATTTATTCCTTTATCCCAACAAGTAAAGGAAAAATCGTCCTTAAGAAGATTAATTGTAGGAATAGATCCAGGGTTAACAGTTGGACTCAGTGTTCTGAATTTGAATGGACAAGTGTTGAAAATCTCTAGTTACAGGGAAGCAAGTAGAGGTCAAATAATCCGAGAAATTATACATTTTGGAAAACCAACTCTAATCTGTGTAGATGTTTATCCATATCCTTCCTATGTTGAAAAAGTAGCTTCTACTTTAAATGCAAGATTATACACCCCCAGAAGCGTTATGACGGTTTCTGAAAAGAATGAAATAGCTAGAAAATTAGCAATGCAACAAGGAGTTATGATAAAGAATGCACATCAAAGAGATGCTTTAGCATCAGCTTATAGAGGATATAATAAGTTTAAATCGGAGTTTGAAAATATCGATAGAAAATATTTCGATAATTATGACAAATCGCTTCGAGAAGAAATCAAAGATATGATAGTTAAAGGAAATTCCCTTACAGAAGCAATTAATGAAATTGATAAGATTCTGGAGGAAGAAAAGGAGATTGTTTCTAAGCCTGTTGAAGTTAAAGAACCTGAAAAAGAGATTCTGCCTGAAGTAAAAGAATTACTGGGAAAGATAGATATTCTTCAAGAGCAGTTGGATTGGGAGCGGAGCAAGAATAGTGAACTAAACATAGAACTAAGGGAACTCGAAGAAAAAATTGAGTATTTGACAATTAAATTAGATGAAGGGAAATCAGAATATGTTGAAAATATCCAACGAGAAAAAATGTATCTGGTTAAAGAAAATCATATTTCATTCCTTCGTGAAAAGGTTCAACAAATGGAAGAAGACTTAGAAAGAGTGGTTGAAAGAAATGAAGAATTGAAAAGTGTTGCTCTATTAAGAGGACATAAGGGATGGGTTCCTCTGAAAGTCATTAGGAAATTCACCCAAGATGAAATTGAAAAAACTGCAAAGGCCTATGATCTAGGTCCAGGAGATACCGTTTATATTTTAGATACTACAGGTGGTGGGGGGCAAACAGCTGAGAAACTTCTTTCATATAGAATAAAAGCTATCATAGGAAATGTAGATCAATTTTCATATTATGCAAAAATGAAGCTAATCGAAGCTCAATTACCTCTAGCTAACCCATCAGATGTTGAAATTACTAGGATAGATGAAATTGCGATTATTAAAGAGACTGATTTGAATAATCTCATCAACAAAGCTGAACAAAATATTGATAAGATAGTTACAAAAGAAAAAGAAACTTTCTTAGATGGTTTACTGGAAGAATATAGAACTGAACGAGAGAGAGAAATTAAAGAATATGATAAGAAATTAGTTGACGAGAGAAGAAACAATAAGGTTCTTGACGATTTACAAGAGGAAGAGGAATGATTTACAAATCATCAATTGATAGTTGAACAAGCAAAATATTATTTCCTCTAACGAAAATATTCCCGTATCTAGATACTTCTTCATCTGCAATTATTTCAATAGCATCGCTCAAATGGCAATTCATGTATTGATCAAAGCTTTCTAGTTTTCCTTTATATTTCACATTATCTTTTAGCCTAATTATAATATACTGTCCTATAACTTTTCTTAATGTATTAATGGGAATACTACTCATTGTCTTCACTAAACTTCTAGTTTGTATAATTCGAGGGGATGCCTACAATTTAAAAGGTTTTTCATAACAAGATATTCAAGTGTAAAGATTGCATATCAGTGATAGCAGAAACTTAAGTTTACTGTTTTCCTTATTTTTACGATTCATAGCTTTTTGCAGACTCTTCAAGTGACTGTGTTTCCATCGTTTTTGTTCTTCTCTCACGAATTTTAACAAAAATGGGATGATTTACAGCGTTACCTACTATTACTGCTTCCCCAACACCTAAACCAGTTATGGCATTTAGAGTCGCTCTATCAATTCCTTCTGAAGATCGACCTATGAAGTCTAAATCATAAGGGTTTAAGATTTTCATTATAACATGTGTGTTACATTGACTTAGAGCTGTTGTTGAAAGCTTTACAGGTCTTTGACTTACTAGAATTAAAGATGTGAAGAACTTTCTTCCTTCTCTTGCGATTGTTTCAATAATAGATTTTGATATTGCTAATTCTAGTCTAGCATCAGGACATAATTGGTGAGCTTCTTCAATAATTATTGTTGAAGGAGGGACCTGATTCTTTTTGCGAAGATTGAAAATTCGAAATAGGATATAACTAACTATCATTTGTTTCAATTTCAGACTGGTAAACTCGCTAAGATCAAAGATTACTAGCTTACCAGGTTTTAGAATATCTTGAAGTGAAGGGTACTCTGCAGCACCAAACAATCTTGTTTCTTCAAGTGAAAATAGCCATCCAATTAATGCTTCTTTGCTTCGAACATTAATTTGTTCATCTAGTTCGAGTTCATTGATTATGTCTTTGATTAAATATGTCTCTCCTTTCTTTACTCTTTCATGATACATTTTCGAAAGAATCTTTGATAATTCTCGAGTTTGTGCAGAAGTAATTTGAGGTTGGTAAATTGCAAATTGTCTGGAAGATAAAGAACTTGTCGCAAATTGAATAACAGCTCCTGGGAAAATTTCAACATGTTTTCGGAGTTGTGATTCTTCAGCTCCAAGACCTTTGTACTCCCCGTGAATATCAAAGAGTATAGCTGAGACTCTCCCCTGCGTTTTTTTTTCTTGATAGTAATTCTTCTTAATAACTGATACTGCATATGATTTCCCTGCACCCGAAATTGCTAGTATAGCTGCATGTTTTTGCAGAAATCTTGTTAGATTCAGATTCACATTAATATTATGTTGATTTATTGCACCAAGATTCAATCCATTTGTTTTCTCCAAGCCCAAGAATTTTGCTAAAATTTCGTTATCAGGAATATATACAGTTTCTCCTGGTGAGACTGGATATAGAAGTCTTTGAATCCCAATTTCAGTTAAAATCCCAAGAGGTTTTGCCTTTGCAATGATGTGCTCCCATCTGTCTGCAGGAAAAATGGAAGCTAGAGTCTTTCCACTTGTTTCATAAGCTCGAACTGCTGAAGGTGATGAGAAATATCTGTTTGTTTTATAGACATTTGAAACAGAAGCAATTACATCTCCCTCTAAAGTTGAGACTAAAACATACATCCCTTTTTGAAGTTGGAATTCATCTTCAGTTTTTGTTAATACTAAACTGAATTCATCAGGATTAGGTGTATTATCTTCGTCAACTATAATTATACCTATATTTTTCTTTGAAATCTTAACCACCTTTTTTAAATGGGGTTCTACTTCTTCTTTTTTGTAAAGAGTAGCTACTATATCCGATTTTTGATGCTATTTCATCTATTAAAATATCTGCATCGGTTTCTTGCAATCTAGCTCTTGCATCTGCTTCGATAATAACACTAGGAATACCATACTCTGGATTATATCTAGAAACAGAATTAACGAGAGAAGAGATTTTCTCTGTTTGACTTTGTAAATCTGAAAAGAGCAGAGGAAATTCTACTCTTAATGGAGTATCATATTCAACTGTTTTAAGATAGAAACAATGGATATTGAAATCAGGAAGATTTTTATCTGATTCATCATTGAAAGCTGTAAGTAAGAATTCAAAAGTTCTTTCACCTGAATCAAGAACTTGATAGAGTAAATCAGTATCCCTAAGTTGCTTAACAATCGTTCTATAATCAATTTCCAGTAATTTTTCAAACTCTGGCATCTTACTTAAATGAGGAAGTAATGCAGATAATTTATTAGTTAAAATCGCAGAACGTGAATCTTTTACAATTCCACATAATGAGGTTCTATTTTTCTGACAAAGTGTGTATAATCGTCTATAAAGAGCTTTTAGATTTTTGTATTGATTTGATAAGAATTCGCTCTGAAAAACATAACGATATTCAACTACAGGAAGTACTGAACCATCTAAAATTATAAGGTCTGGTTGATCTTCCTCTATCAGAGATATACCACATCTGATTTCCTTTTGCATTCGCCATATTGAGATTAGTGTATCTATGTCATTTATTGATAGAGGTTCAATACTTGTTACTATATCAGGAAACGGTTGTTCTTCTGGAAAATATCTTACAACTGGTTTATTATCCTTTTGATGAAAGAATAAGACTCCAACAGCTCGAATTAAAGCTATATCAAAGAAGTTGAGTGATTTGTGTATAACCCCTCCATCAACTCCAGCAATTTTGAGTCCATCTACATCTGTATTCTGAATTTTCTTTGTAAATTGTTTATCAGAAGTTACTATTCCAAAAGGTTCAGGAAATTCAGAAGGATTAAGCTTATGCTTTACTTGACGGAATAAATCTTGGAATAACTTTCTATTCTCATTATATTTCAATATTTTTTGGGATATATTATCAATAGCTTGATCAATCTTATTTTGAACTCCCATTTGACTAACCACGTCAATATAGAGTTTTTTTCACTATATTAACTAACTGTAAAATCGAGATCATTTCTGTTTTGTTCTTGAATATGCAGATTTTATGAATTCGAAGTATGGTGGAGAAGGTTTATTTGGGCGTGATTGAAACTCTGGATGAAACTGAGTAGCTATAAAACAGTCATTATCTGTGATTTCCAGCGTTTCCATTCGTAATTTATCTTCTGAGCAACCAGAAAAAATCAATCCGTTTTGTTCTAATTCCTCAATATAGTTTGGATTGACTTCATATCTGTGTCTGTGTCTTTCCATTATGCTGTTTGACTGATAAATTTCCTCAAACTTTGTATCTGGAGAGATAAGAATAACATGCTGTCCAAGACGCATAGTTCCACCTTTATCAGTAATATCCTTTTGTTCTGGAAGAATATCAATGACTGGGTGGGGGGTTGAAGAATCTATCTCTGTTGTGTTTGCTTCTGATATACCACAAACGTTTCTAGCG
>JAGLRO010000117.1 GCA_023136245.1 Candidatus Heimdallarchaeota archaeon | reverse complement strand
AGTTCGAATCTCGCCTCGGTCACCACTTTTTACCTCAACTTAGCTCATTCTCTAATCTGTCCGGGAATCATTTCTTGTTTCTTCTTAGTCTGAATTTCTGTATCCTAAGTATTAGAGGAATCACTATTATTATGAAGAGAGTGATTATAAATGGATGAGATGTTTGTATTGTAGGACCTTCATATTCTTCTCTTCCGTTTTCAATTTCACTCCATTTTTCACTAGCTATTGAGATAAGCCCATAGAAACAAGAATCACCATTAACTGAATTTTCGTCAGGTTTTTCAACATATCCGTCTTCTTTTAAGAAGAATTCATTTACTGCATCTACAACCTCTAAACCAACATTTTGGAGATTCATTAGATATGAGATTAATGCAAAAAGTGCTTGATTCTTGATATTTATTTCATTATCAGTTGAGTATTCTTCATGAACCAACCAATCATTGTCTATGTAGTCATCTATTATTTTTTGGTGAACAACATAACTACTCAATGGAAAATAAAAAGAATAACCTCGAAGTTTCTCTTTTCTTGATAGACCAATTGAGAGAAAAATCAAATCTTGAACACTAGGAGTTATACTACTTGCATTTGAAATCAAATCAAATTCATTATAGAAGAAATTGTAGGATGCATTATAGAAATTCTCGTCAATAGAATCGAGTAGATCTTCAACTATCTCAGGAAGAGAAAAATAAGCAATATTGTCATTTCCAGTAAGTAGCATATAAGTTGAAATTGTCCATAAAAAAACACCTTGATCTAGAAGATAGCTTGTATTACTAGACGTATCAATAATCATTTGTCTTTCCAATGAGTAGTAGTCTCCAATCATTTTTTCTAGATAGCTTTCAGCTATCCACATTGATAACGGATAATTAGTCCCCACATTTACATAATATCCCTGAATATACGCATAAACACCTAAGAATTGATAGAAAATGGGTAAAATCCGAGTTTCATTATAGTAATCCCTGAAAGTATCATTCGAAATTATAAGATTGATTTGATCTATTTTCTCATGCACACCAGTTTGAGCTTCAGCATATTCAGATTGTTTTAGCAATGAATTAGCTAAGGTTGATAGAATGATTAGCTCAGATGAAGTATGCAATCCTGTTTTTTCTTGTCTGGGATATCCTGCTGGAGTTGTGAAATTTGTAGTTATTAACTCAAAAGTTGTATCTACAGTCTCCTGTAAAGTATTATTAACTTCTGGAGGAGGATTAGGGATAAAAACGGGTATAAGAGCTGTTAAAACTATTATACATAGTATGAAAAGAGCTAATGGTTTATTTTCAGATATGAAGAAGCGGAGTTTTCTTTTGACTTTCTTTCCTTCTTCTAACCTTTTAATGTTTTTTTTGGCTTCTTTAAGATAGTCCCTTGCTTTTTCAATCTCATCTTGAGATAATGGAAGTTTCTCATTTGTCATTTTCAAGACTTCATACTATTTTTATGATTTGTTTAATCATTTCTAGAAATTCTTCATGAGGTTGATCTTCAAATGCGTGAATTCTTTCACTTAAAATTGAAAAATAAGGAACTTCGATTATATCATCGAAATTTTCTTTTCCAATCTTCTTTAATTTTGACAGGTTTTTTTCAAATATCTCTTTATCAGCTTCTATTCCTTCTTCCTCAATTTTATTGATTAGAAGTATCATTTTTGAATCTTCTCTTAACATAGAGTAGATATTCTTACATAATTCTTGAATTCCTAAAACGTTGGATGTACTGGGATTTGCCACGACCAAGATTATATCAGAAACCATCAAAGCATCTATTGAACGGTAGAAGAAGCCAGGGATTGTATCAAGAAGCAGATAGTCATATTCGTTCTTGAATTCTTGTTGTAGTTGATATAACTTTGCAAGGAATTTAGCGTCATCTCGAGATAGTTGATCTCTTTGTTTAGAGTGTTGCTGCAAAAATTCCATTGAAGAAAATATTAAATCTAATATATCTTTTTGATCTGTTTTACAAGGAATGATAATTTCAGATAGATTGTGATCATCAATTAGGTAATTTGATAAGTATCTTGGTTCTGCAAGCTTGAAATAGGATTGGAATGAGGGAGCTCTTAAATCGTAATCAACAGCTAGAATCTTTTTTCCAGACTTAGCTAGAAGTCCTGCAATATTAAGCAAAAATGTTGTTTTTCCAGTTCCACCTTTATAACTATGAACACTAATTGTTTTCATCTTATTCACTCTCTTCTATATAGTATTTAACTTCTGTCCCTCTCTTAGCAGGATCAGATACAGGTACTCGTTCAGATTTTACATTAAGACCAGGATAAATATCTGACAATTCTTTAAGTCTAACTAGGTAACGTGATTCCAGATTATGGGATCGCCCAGTTATCTTAGCTATTTCAGTGCAAGTTGCTGGTTCACCTATTTTCTGAAGAGTAAAGTATGTCTCCAAATGTGATTTAGGAATTTTAGATAATAAATCTAAAGAAGAAGGAGGAGTCGATTCAGAAGATAGTTTTTGTTCTATACGTTCTAACCTCAAATTCATCTGTTCCAGTAAATCAATCATTTTTTTGAAGTATTTCTCTGTCATCTTATCTAGATATCACATTCAGATTTAAAAATGTATCGGAAAATATCGAGATTTTGATATATTTGGGCAACGGAAGCCACAGGAGAAATCTTTAAATATGTTCAAGATATCGATATATTGATACATATGATTTTGAAAAGAAAAGAACTACTAATTTTGATGTTTGTTTTAGGTTGTGTTTTACAATCTAGTTCAAACGTTTTAGGTGAACAGAAAAACGACACTAATTCTTTTTCTGTCATAAGCGAATTGACTAATCCTTTGGATAATGTTACTATCGAACTGGTCTCAGATTTAGACACCCATCGTGAGGATAAAATTCCTAGTGTTTTACCCGGAAGTTCCTTTGAAGTACAATTTAACATTACTAATCTTTCCGATCAAGAACTTCAATCTGTTGAATTCTATCCTGAAGTAAACGCATATGGTGAGTTAGCGGATAATTCTACAACATCTAAAAGCTTGATTACAACAGGCGAATCTTGGATTACTCAGGAATATCTTGTCAATCTTATTGCAACCGAGGGAAGCGGCTCAACTTCTTCTCTAGATTTAGTTATTGTCCTTGATATTTCTGGCTCTATGCAAGATGAGATTGATGTACTTAAGAACGATCTAATTACTGTTGTTGAAGAATTAAATGCGGAAGTTCCTGATATAAGGATAGGTTTGGTTTACTTCAGTGGTTATGGTCAAGAAAATCCTTACTTAAACAATAACAAACTTTGCCCATTGACATCAGATATTCAAAAAATAACAAACAATCTAGCAGACACTAGTGCATCTGGCGGATATGAACCCTGGGGAGATGCTCTTTGGGTTGCACAAAATAGATTTGATTGGCGAGAAGATGCAGTAAAACTTGTCACTTTGATCACCGATGAACCTTGTGATAGTGGAGAAATCGTTGGTATAGGAGGTACATCAACCGATTATGATGGAGCTTTGCTTTATGAATTATTTTCAAATTACTCTAGAGAGGAGTTTATTTTATGTACAGTCGCAGCAAGCGGAGCTAATACACTCACAAAACGTCAGTTAAAAGTAGGTGCTGAAGAAACAGGAGGTACATATATTGAAATTGGATCTGACGGTCTTCAAACTAAAGACCTTCCTCAGATTATTGGTGAATTCATTGAAAAATATACCACAGAACTTGATCTAAAACTAACAGGTGTACTAAGTTATCTCAATTCTGACGATATTAGAGAGTACAAAGAAAAAATTTTCACAGTATTACTAGATGACCTACCACCAGAAATTGATCATTGGATCTACTTCAGTGAGGACTTCATTTCTGATGAGAAATTTGTTAACATTGTGTGTGATATTAAAGATGTTACTGGTGTTCCATATGTCGAAATTTATTATAAATTCAGTTTCACTAACTTCTGGATCACTACAAATTCTAGTTACCAAGGTGATGATAGATACCTTCTATCATTGCATTATGAACTAGACAATGCACAATTATTCTATCAAGTCTATACTAAAGATTGGTTGAATAATGAAATCTTAACAGAAGTTGCAACAGTGGATTTAGATGGTGGAGATGAATATTCAGAGATTTTGTCTAATAAAAGAAAGGAAATAGAAATGGTTCCTAATCAGAGTATACTTCTATCTTTCATAGGAGATAGTGATGAAGATTCTTATGGTATGATTTTTACTACAGGAGACGTTGCAGATTTTAGTGTGATTGTTGCAGATTCAAACGAATCAACAATAATATTAAGTGAAAGCAATAGCACAACAATAGTTTTTCAAATCCCTAAAAGCCATGTCCTGAAAGCACAATTATTATTGTATGGTTATGGACATATTATCATAGCTAACGTAATTCCTGAACAGATGGATTTCGGGGATAGTTCTACCAGAATATTATCTACTGAAGGTGCTATACTCTTAGAAATAGACAATTCAATGAATGATCATGAAGAAAGAAGCATCATGGCTGACTCACAATCTGTTCAAGCTAATATCCTTGTATTTGATCCATCAAGCTGGGAAATAGTTGCAGAAGGATACTCTGAAGTAGTCTTACCTGAGCAAATATGCTTTGTATTAATTTTTGCAGAATATCATCATGGAGAAATTGATATTTCATACAATTATGAAACAGAAAATAAACCTTATGAGCACTATTATGCAACTGAAGCAATGCCATGGGCTTATGGTATAATGGTCTTTGGACTGATTGGATTAGTTTTCGTAATTAGAAACAGAAGAAGGTGAAATGATGAATAATAAAATGAAAGCTTCAGCTTTCTTCTTTCTTTTTTCAATACTATTCTTAGCAATCTCAATGAATAAATTACAAATCCTACCAGCTCAAGATTTAGATGCGATCAATTTAGAGTATTCTTTCCGAGTAGATGTTCAATATAATACAACATACTGCTATATCGATCCACAAGGAAGCAATTTAGATATCATGATCCAATGTTTTGAGTGGGGAGTAAGTTTTGGGGGAGTTTTTGAAGGACTTGTAATAGAATTTCGTAGAGATAATGATTCAGCTTTAATCAACAGCTGGTTAATTCAGCGAGGAGATATGAGCGAACACCATTTTACAACAGAATATCCAGTAACTGGAATTATTCAGATAGTTTTCTTTACATTGTATGTTGAGTTTATTGATTTCAATCTAGCTATCTCTGAAGAATTACCTTTATGGACTTATGAAACACATATTAATCTTCTAGAAGAGGGATTTTTTGGAATCGAGCGATCAATAAATGATTACGATACGATCGATAAACTATTCTTAATTCTTCAAAAAGATTATTGGACAACATTCAATTTTTCTTTAGAGATTTATAATGAATTCTATACTCTTCTTGAAAATATCACTTATACCTTTGACCAACCCTATTTTAAAGCAATTGAAATAGAAGTAGATGCTGGATTAGAAGCTAGTCGTTGGTATTCAATTAGATTAAATACTATCGATTTGACGAACCAAACACACATTCGTTTGAAATACTACTATGATCATTATCAATTCGCTAACCTCGGAAGAATATTCCTAAATACTGCTGATAAGCAAATTTATGAGATTCCAATCGATTTGTCTCATTCTGATTCAAGCTATATTTGGTATATAGAAGATGAAGACAGAATAATCGATTATCCACCTGATTTTGATCCTCTTATAATTGTTCTAAAAGTGATTACATATGTAATATACACAGGTCTTTATGGAACTGCATTCGTTCTACTAGCAAAATATCTCCTAAGAAGAAGAAAAGAGAAAAAACATGGTCAGATGTCACAGCCCTCTCAAAAATACAATCAAATGGAAAATCAGCATGCTACTTATAATCCTGCACCAGTGTATGGAGTGAATTTTACTCAGTTAAACGATGATTTTTCTTTGGAAAGCGATGAAGCAAGTAAAGTCATGTGTTCAATTTGCATGCAAACCATATCTAAAAAGGCATCGTTAATAAGATGTCCTTCATGTGATGTTGCATTTCATAAGAATCATCTACAACAATGGATAGTGACAAAAAACAACTGCCCAGCATGTAAAGCGAATTTACGAATAACTAAAAACTAATTATTCTCTTAATCTTTTCATTCTTTTCTTTACATTCTAGCAATAGAGCTATAAGTATAAAAAATAACTAATGTACCAATGTTAGTTTTTTTAAAGTCTTTTGAAAAATTGAACAACAAGATAGATGTGAACTAAATGACACAAGCTGCATATATATTATTTAACGTTCAGCCCGGTATGCTTGAAAAAGTCCAGATAGGCTTGAAAGAAATGAAAGAAGTTAAAGAGGTTTATGCTGTATACGGTATCTATGATTTAATTGTTAAGATTGAATTTGGTACAATGGATGAATTAAAGAATCAAGTATTGAACAATAACATTATTCTTGAGGGAGTTAAAAATTCAATGACTATGATTTGTGTCGATTAGAGATCTATTTTTTTCTGATTCATATTTTTCTAAGATATTTTCTATTCTTTCTACTAAAACAGATGCAGGTATGTCAAAAGTTGAAATTGTCGCTCTTCTTCCTCTCTTACCTTCTTCTATAGGTCCAACACTTTTACCGATTATCCCAACTTTATGAAGTGTTTCAAGTGCAGATCTAAAGGTTGATCTTCCTCTTGGATCTTGTTCATATTCTTCACAAGTAACAATATAGTTCTCATAACCATCTTCAACTGTTGTTGAAGTTACACCCTTCACTGCCAATTTCCTAGCTATACCTAACGCTGCCATTAGTTCTTGAATTCTTAATTCTTCAAAAACATCTCTTCTTAATTCCGGATAAACATCAGCTTTTGCTGCTCTTATATATTCTGGATCAATAAAATTTTCATTCTTTAGATCAGATAATTTTCCTGATCTGTATAATATCTCCAATCCATGCCTAGCATTTTGAGATGAAGAACAGATGTCAGCAATAAAACTCAATGTTTCATCTGTGTAAGCTGTTGGATATATAGCCATTCCTGCTCTATATTCAAGAATTGTCAGAAGTTTTTCTCTTTGGTATCCAGCTACATCTATTTGATCATGAATATGTCCAGAGAGAGGGACATTTAACAAAGATCTCCATTCAATTTGTCTAGAGATTATGATTGTAGATATCATACTTTGTTCTGAACCAAAATACTCTCCAGCATGAAAGATACTCAAAATATCTTCTGAATTAAGCATGTTTGCTTCATCAAGCCCAATTACTAGACGGATATTTTCCCTTGTTAATCTTTTTACTAACATATCCAGAATTTCTTCATCACTAAAACCTCTAGATTGAATACGGAAGTGCTCAGACAGGATATTTCTCAGAATTGCAGTTTTGCTTCGAAAAGAATGACAATTGTAGTATAGAAATTTCACATTTATGTTTCTTGAATTTGCAGCTTCTTCAAATCGTTTCATTGTATACTTACACAGATTAGTCTTACCTACACCAGCATGACCAATAATTGCAACATTAACTGAAAACGATCCCTCCTTTCCTAGAAGAGATCTGAAATTTTTCGCTAGTCTAGCAATTTCTTCTTCTCTTGTTGGTAATTCGGGAGGAACATATTCCGGATATAGTGTTGATTCATTTTTGAAGATAGATTTTCCAAACATTGCATTTTCTACGTAATCATAACCAGACATTGGAATTTCTCCTTATCAAGAGATATCGTTCATCATCAAATAAAAAATCTTCTGTTCATTTATCCACAAAGCTTAATTTTGACAAAACAAAATAGATTTAAGAACGATTGTCAAGTGAATAAGAAAAATGAGTACCGATCAGCACAAAAATGGGAAAATAATGGTTCATCTCATAGATTATGAAGATGTTCCATCACATAGTTTTCCATTCTTCACATCTTACCGGATGTTCTTTGATGAACAGATAAGATGTTATGGTTTTTTCCAAGAAGAGGAATTAGTAGCTGTAAGTGCAATTATCCCAGATGAACCTGATTTTGAAGGAGGATTTGTATCGGTTGGTAGTCCAATAATATATGTTTTTGAGGTAAGAGATGATCTACGACGAAAAGGGATAGGATATGACTGTGCTCAAATTCTAATAAATAATGTTATTGAAGAAGATACAATTCAACTTTGCTGTTCTCCGTTCGTACAACCATTTTGGCAAAAAGTTGGTTTTGAAATTGTATTTTTCGACCAGTCTCTATATATGAATAAAATGGTTTTGAAAAAAGAAGAAGAAAAATAATTTCTTTTTACTAAACTCTCAAGTTTTGGGACCTGATGAAATCCTTTTGATTATCATTCCTTCGAGGATATATGGAGTAAGATTCATTGCAAGATTAAGTGCTTCAGTTAATCGACCTTCACTGTTTGAATAAATTGTCATTAAGTCTTCGTCTTGTTTACAGAAATCACCTATTTTTTTATGCAACATTATTCCTGCTTCTTTATGTCTAGGAGTACCTGCAGCATATGCAATTTTCTTTATTGCAGAATTTGAAAGTTTAACAATATAACCATCCTTTGGAGCTTTAATATCAGCAGTAAACTCTCCAACTACTATATCATCAGGAGTTACGTTTGCATCTCCTCCCTGTACGCCTATAATTTCTTCCATCTTAGCTCTTGTTTTACCCTTGCTAATATAATCTGCAGCTAAAGCTGCTCCTCTGCCCGGTTGAGCTAAACCAGCCATCTCAAATAAGATTCCGGATAATTCGTTGCTTTTTTCGAGTACACTAGTTGGTCCTTCTCCATGAACAACACAAAGTGCTTCACGAGCTTCTAAAGCTGGACCAATTGCTTTTCCTAATGGTTGTTCCCCGTAACTTAAAGCAGCTTCTATTTGAATTCCAAGTCTTCTCCCCAACTCAGTAGATTCGTGTGCATACTGAATAGCGTCTTCCTTTGTTGGCATTTTGGTACCTTCACCTGTTGGAATATCAAGAACTAGGTAATCTACTCCGGTTGACACTTTCTTACTGAAAATGCTTGCAAGCATCTGACTATGGGGGTCAATACCTAAAGGTTGCTCAACTTTGTGAATCACTATTTCATCAAGAGGAGACAAATCTAAAGTTCCTCCCCAGACTAACATACCTCTTGTTTTTGGAGCTATTTCTAATATCTCATCAGCTGAAAAATTAACATCACATAAAACTTCGAATGTATCTGCTGTACCTGAAGGACTTGTTATTGCTCTTGAGCTTGTTTTTGGTATGAGCAATCCTGCAGCTGCTACTGTTGGAACTATTATTAAAGAAACCTTATTCCCAGGAACACCTCCAATAGAATGTTTATCATAAACTGGTTCTTCAAAATCTATTGTTGTCCCATATTCAGCCATTGATGAAGTCAAATACTGGACCTCATCCATGCTCAATCCATGATAATACTGAGCTAAGGTAAACATTGAAATCTCTAAATCGGTATATTGCCCTCCACAAATATCTTGTACAATTGCTCTTATATTACCTTCACTCCATTGATTACCTTCTCTTTTATTTTTAACGTGTTCCAATGAAGCAGGTCGACGACGAGTAAAAACGTTCACTTTCTGTTCTTCTTCTATTTTTAGCTTATTTAGAAGCTCTGAGTTTAATCCTATCTTTCCTGGAGGAACTAGGTCTTCGGTAGATATTACTTCACACATTATCTCCGAAGTTTCACTTTTTACTTTGACATTAGCCGAAACTTTAATCTTTAAATCATCTAAGGTTTGGGAATTTATTAAAACTAAATTTCTCTCAATATTCAAATCTATTTTTTTCGTAATTAAATTTCTCATTATATTTCAACACTATTTTTATACATCAACTTTTTTCTCAAGAATGAAAAAACGGTTATTTTAACATATAACATTTTCGTTTTAGGGCTTATATGGATTACTATACTAATAATTTCAAAAGTTTGAATATGAAAACAAAACAAGAAATAGAGAGGAATTAAACTACTCTCTTTGAGCAAGTTTCTTTGATTCTCTATAGATTTTATATCTTTGAAATACGCGATATCGGATTGACACAATAAGTGCTGTTAGAAACAAAATAACGGGAATCCACACTACCCAAGTTGTTATATTGTATCTCAAACCAAAGCCATGCAATCTAATCATTGTCATATTAGCTCCAGCGGTACCAGCTGTTCCATTGACGAAAGTGGTATAAATTGCTTGAAGATTCAGTTCGTTCATAAATCTGGTTTTATTATCATATTTTATTTTCAAAATGGTTCTGTTTCCTTGTTCTGTATAGACTGTATTTTCATAAACTGCAAGCTTATCATCAACTGTCCATATAGTTCTATTAACATCTGGAGATGTTGCTAAATATTCAAAATAATCTCCTATAGAGTAATTACTTGAAGCACTCTTGGAATAATTTAATGTTAAGGGTAAGAGATATTTGAAAGCTGCATCTGTATGCTGTGATTCAGTTGGATAACGAGTCATTACATCATTAACATAAATTTGACACCAATCATGTACATCAGACAACTGTAATTCAGGATTAGTTCCAATTAGAAGGATTATTTTGTCATTTTTCTTTAATCTTTTATCTCCTTCTATTAAGTGAAAATCTATTGTTTTTTCTAAAGAAATTATTTTCCAATTAAACCTCATACTCTTTCTAACATTTGGATTATAGGTTACGTCTTCTAACAATGATGTATTGAAAGATCCTGGAGCTTTTATTGTATTATTCACAGCAAAATCTAATGTATTTGAATTAATATCGATTTGCTCATAAATTGCAGAACTAACCATTACATGATAAGAAATCATACCTAAGAAAAGAAGTAGCGATATTGTACCAAGGGTTCTAGTATTCTTCATAATTATCCCAATATCAGATTAATAATCTCGTTTTACCGTTCCTTAACACACATTTTAAAATATTGTGGTTAATCCCATTCGGAATTCAAATTAAATAGTCATTCAACTGTAAAATAAAGCCTTTTGTTATTTTTACCTCTATTTTCAGATTTGATTGGGATAATTGTTCCAATTTCCTTTGTACTAGATACGTGAACTCCACCATCAGCTTGCCTATCAACATCCTCGATATCTACAACTCTAATTTTTTTGACAGAAGGAGGAATTAGATTAACCTTTGTTCTTATTAGTTCTGGATCTTTTAGTGCTTCATCTCTTTCCATAAATGAAGTAGAAATTTTGTGATCCCCCTTGACAATTATCTTCATTTCCTCGATTATTTCTTGAACACGTTCTTGTCGGAGATGGTCAATTTCAAAATCAACTCGGCTTTTTTCAGGAGTTATATTTCCTCCAGTAACAGTTGAACCATACTTCTTATGAAGTAATCCTGAAATTGCATGTAGAGCTGTATGCATTCGCATTTGCCTGTATCTTTTAACCCAATTTATTTTACAATTCACCTTTTGCCCTGCTAAACTTGAATCTGGTTCAGGTGATATTTTATGTAAGATTTTACCACTTTTTGAAAAAGCTTCAATCATAGAGTATTTTTGTCCAGAGGAAGTTTCTAGTACACCTTCATCACTTTGTAATCCCCCACCTCTATAAGAAAAAGCAGTTTTATCGAGTATAATACAGTCTTCTTCTATATTTATGATGATTGCTTCAAAATCTTTAATATACGAATCTTTTAGAAATAAAAGTTCTGTCATAAATCTTTCAAAAAAACAAACATAAAAAATCTTGCGGAATTGTAGAGAATTCATCCTTTGATTTATTTTTGAGCGATTTCTACATCAACAATTTTCAGCTCATCAACATCAACTAAACCATGATCTGTAATTTTCAAATGAGGTATCACTGGTAAAGCAATGAACGATAAAGCCATAAAAGGATCTTTTATCTTTGGTTTTATTAGGTTCAAAGCTTTGTGAAGCGTTTGTTGCTGAGTTACAACTTCTCTTATAGGTGAGAAGCTCATAATTCCCGCAAATTCCAAAGGAAGTAAAGTGATCAAATCAGGAGTAACAATAACCTGACCTCCGTTTGAATCTTTAAGGATTTTTATTGCATCTATAATTAGATCATAATCTGTACCTACACAAATTAATTGATGACAATCATGAACAACAGTACTAGCGATAGCTGCATTTTTTATACCGAATCCACTCACAAAACCTCGTCCAATCTTTTTCTCAGTAGTGTGTCTGTTGATTACAACAACAGGAAGTATATCTTCATCTATATCAGGGATAATGGAACCATTTTCTACTGATAGTGCTGCTTCAAGTTTTTCCGTGATTAATGAATGATCTGTTATACCAATAACTCTAACATGAGTCCTTTCCTGAACTGAAGATCTTAGAATCAACTCTTCCTTTGAAGGTACTTCGAGATTTAATAATGTATTTGAAATATCTGCTGGATAAGTAATTTCTCTATAACTTTCTGCTAACTCACCATTATCATAGATTATCCTGCCTTTTGCAATAGTAGTTAAAACATTAAAATTCTCAAGATTATCAACTACGATTACATCAGCACTTTTTCCAGGAGCTATTCCACCGATTTCATCTTGAAGTTTCAAATGTAAAGCTGGGTTTATTGTTAGCATCTGAATAGCTTCTAAAGGATTAACACCAGATTTGATAAGCAATCTATAGGTATAATCAAGATGTCCTTTCTCATATAAATCTGAAGGATTCCTGTCATCTGAAGCGATTAAGATATTTCTTGTGTCAATTGAATAATCCTTTAGTGTTGAGAAAATTCTTTCGAGGTCTTTTGCGAAAGATCCTTCCCGGATTTGGATTCTCATCCCTAAACGTAGTTTTTCAACCACTTCTTCAGCTGTTGTTGCTTCATGATCGGAAAAAATACCTGCTGCAATGTATGCTTGTAATTCTTTATTTTTCAATAGAGGAGCATGTCCTTCTATCACTTTATCCATTTTCTTTGCTGAATCAACTTTTCTTATAACTTCATCCAAACGTAGAAGCAATCCAGGATAATTCATCATTTCTCCTAATCCGAAAATTTCTTTCTTTTGCATCAATTTACCAATCTCATTAGAGTCAATAATAGCACCTGAAGTTTCGAATCCTGGTAAAGAAGGAACACAAGATGGAGCTTCAATTAGATACCTTATAGGAAGCAATGAAGCTTCTGAAATCAACAAATCAAGACCAGAAGAACCCATAATGTTGACTAATTCATGAGGATCAATTACAGCAGTTGTTGTTCCATGAGGTACAACTGTTTTTGTAAATTCAGTTAGAGTTAACATTGAAGATTCAATATGAATATGAGAATCTATTAAACCAGGACATACGAATTTTCCTTTTATTTCTTTGATAACTGTATTTTTACCTACAAAATCCTTTGATTGATTCCCTACATGAACTATTTTGTCATCAGCGATAACTATGTCGCTTTCTAAAATTTCTCTAGTGTAAACATTAACAATTTTTCCTCCCCTCAAGATTATGTCTGCATCAATTTCCCCTAAAGAGGCAGAAATAAGCTTCTTAGTATCCATATCTTTCACAGTATAAAGTATTGAAATTAGAATAAAAAGATTAGGGGAACAACATTTCATCGATTCTTCAAAGACAACTATTATGAATGTAAAATTCTCCAGAAAGATATAAACTTATTTCCATTTTACTATATAAAAAAAAGACAAAGGTTTATACAAAACTAGAAAAAAAGATAGGTCTATGAAGATTCGACTTGTGACAGATACAGCAGCAGATTTACCTCGTGAAATATCTGAAAAATATGATATTGTTATTATTCCACACATTATCACTATTGATGATCGAGATTTGAAATTAGGAGTAGATATCTCAATTGAAGAATTGTACAACAAAATGAAAACAATGAATATCATTCCAAAATCATCAACTCCTTCTTTGCAAGATTTTATAGTAGTTTTCCAAGAGAGTTTTGAAAAATTAGGATACGATCATATAATCTATGTTTCCGTAGCTGAAAAACTATCTGCAACTTTATCAGTTGCTAGAGTAGCAGCAAAAAACTTCAAGGATAAAATCACATTGTTTGATACTGAATCAGCTTCAGGAGT
>JAGLRO010000116.1 GCA_023136245.1 Candidatus Heimdallarchaeota archaeon | reverse complement strand
AAGAAAACAAATCAACCTCTCAATTGGACTTATGAAAGATGGAATTATGCTTTTTATTTTATTAGAGACATGTTTGAGATGCCTATGGAGGTTTGGTCAGATAGAATAGGGATCTGGGAAAATGAGAAGAACGAGATAGTAAGTCTGGTTTTGCATGAAGCTGTAAATAGAGGAGAAACATTTTTCCAAATCAATCCTGATTATGCTAATCTAGCACCGCTCGAAGAGATGTTTGAATTTGCAGAGAACAAACTTCCATTTAAAGAAAAAGGTCGATTTCTGCTTAGACCAAGAATTAGAGAAGGAAATTTACTTCTAGAGAAGATAGCTGAAGAGAGAGGATATAAGAAAAGAGAAGATGCTAAAGAAACAACTTCAGAGATTTTTCTTGACAGAGATTTATCTTATCCAACACTTCCTGAAGGTTATCAAATTAAGAGTATGGCAGAAGAAAATAATATTGAAAAACGCACCTTAGCTTTTGCGAAAGCTTTTGGAAATTATGGGACAGATGATGAGGTGCAACCTTCTTCTTATGTTGAGTTGCAAAAATGTCCAGATTATCACCTAGATTTAGATGTTTTTGTTAAAGCTCCAAATAATGACTTTGTATCTTTTTGTTTGATTTGGTATGATGAACTGAACAAGATAGGTATACTTGAACCTGTTGGGACAGATCCTAATCTTCGAAAGAAAGGATTAGCAAAAGCTGCTGTCTATGAAGCTATGAATCGAGTGAAAGACAAAGGTGCAAAGAAAGTCTATGTAGGTGATGGACAGCAATTCTACATGTCAATAGGGTTTGAGAAAAAATACATTAGATACGTATGGGAGAAAGAAATTTCGTGAAATTAAACGATTACAGGAAGTATTCTGATTAGAAAATTTTCACTTTATTTACATACTTCTTTTAAGTGTTTTAACAAACAAGCTATTGCTGTGATTTGTATGAATGAAGTTAACAAATTCAAACAAAATTTGATCGAGAAAGAGAGTCCTCCTGAAAATATTGACGAAATGATTTCAACATTAACAGAGTTTCAAGAGTTCCTTGATAAAAGAGGTAAAACATTTCAAGGAGCTAGTTCTGAAGATTTTTATGATTTTTCAAATATCTTAATTGGTGAGGAGAAGAATACAAGACTTGCTTACATTGCTATACTCTCTTTAGGAGATTTTTTCAATTACCAAAATCTATCAATTTTTGGAAGAGATGTTTTAGATGGTAGCGAGATGATGGTTAATCTTTCTAAAAGGCTAACAAAGGAATTCAGCAAAGAATTCAGAGATGAAATATTCAAAGATATAGGTATACCTCCTTTAGGAATTAGTCCGAAAGTTAAACCAGATTACACAAAGAAATTGATAAATAGATTTGTAAATAAAGTGGGAGAAGAAACAGCTGAAAAGTTTCTGGCTAAAGGTTTGAGGGATCCATATACTGAATGGAGAAAACCTGACAGGGAAAGGTTTCTTAAATCAAAGAATATTGATGAATTTTTAGCAAAAAAAAGGGAAAGACAAATAGCTTCTCTTGAGAAATATAGAGATGAGAAATCACTTTATTTTACGCAGAGAATAAATGATGAGGTTGTCGAGTATGTAAAGAACAATCCCCAAATTGAAGGAGGGATTAGAGAAGGAAAGACTCTTTATGTAACAAAAATCCCCCATGAAACAATCGATTACTTGAATGCAACAGATGAAAAAATGAAAGCTTATCATTTCTGTCACAGTCCTTGGGCAAAAGAAGCAATCAAGGATGGAACTATAGATCAAATTCCTACAGTTATCTGTCAATGCAGTGGAGGATATTACAAAGATTATTGGGAAATAGTTTTAGAAGAACCAATAGAGGTAAAATTACTCCAATCTGTTATACTAGGAGATCCTGTTTGTCAATTTGCGGTTACTCTTCCAAATGATGTTGTTAAGGATTTGGAATAAATCTTTAACTAACACTTTTTTTTAACTATTGTAAGACTATTTCTTTGATTGAGTCTAGAACACTAACAATTTTTTCTTTAAAATATGAGATTTCCTTGTCTGAGATGTTTAAAGGAGGTAAAATTCTTATGAATTCTCTAGCCAAATTAAATCCTATTATTACTCCTTCTTCAATTAATGCATCCTTTATCTGTAAAATTAAGTCCTTACTTGATATATTCCTATAAGATTGAATTTGTATAGCAAATATCATACCAAAAGATCTCGTTTCTTTAATAAAAGGATATGACAAAGCTTTAACAAAAGATCTAAGTTAGATAATCTTCTCCTTAGCATTTTCTAGAATTTGTTCACCCTTGAATATATCTATTACAGAACTAACAACAGCTGCACCCAGAGGATCTAGTTGATGTGATTGAGCATAATATAATTCAGATTTACTGATTTTCGATTCTAATTCAGAATTTGTTATAACAGCACTGACAGGATATCCGTTCCCCAAAGCTTTTCCTAAGACTACAACATCTGGAATAATATTAAACAGCTCATATCCAAATTTGAATCCTGTTCGACCAAAACCAGTTGTAACTTCATCGATAACTATTAGTCCTCCGATATCTTGGATTTTTTCGCAAATATATTTGATTAGTTTTGAGCAGGATTTGAAAACTCCTCCACTAACCATAACTGGTTCAAGAACAAAACATGCAAGATCGGCAGAATGTTTTTCGAATTCGCGATCAACAACTGATGTATATTTCTCAAGATGCTCACATTCTCCAGTGTTACATTTAGGATATGGAACTTTTAGCTCTAAATCCTTTGTTGAAGTAAATGATAAATCTTTGGCGCTTCCAAATGCTCCTATATAGGAATCAAGTAGGGTTAAGACTTTTGTACGTCCTGTAGCTTTTTTTGCGAAATTAATAGCAAATTCCATTGCTTCGCTCCCACTGTTAAGAAAAGTTACTCTATCAAAGTCATTTGGAACAAAATCTAGTAATTTCTTTGCTGATTCGAGAGTTATTGGAGTTAGAAAGTTTTTATTTCTATGAATAATCAGTTCTGCTTGGTTTTTTAATGCTTGAATCATTTTAGGATGGTTATGACCCAAATTGCAACACCACATCCCCGATTCACCGTCAAGATATGCTTTACCATCAACATCCCAAATCCAAGTTCCTTGTGCTTTCTCTATAATAATCGATTCAAATTCATTAGTTTGTAGAATAAAACTTGTCATCTATATCAGTTAATCATTGATTAGTGTAATTCGATTAATAATATTAAGATAAGGAGATGATTATGGAACTATATAAATTCATAACAGATTATATGGAGATTTACGCATATGTTTTGAGAATTCCCATAGTGTTAGTATTCTTTCCACATTCTCTTTTCCATAGCTATTAATCAGTTCAGTCAAATCGTTTTCATTTTCAATAGCATAAAGAATTTGATCAACAACAGGAAAATCACCTAGAAGCTCTCCTTTATTGTTTATCCCAGGCATTACATCTGGATCTGCTAGTTTATTTCTAATAATATCAGGAATCTCGATAAATTCAGCTAATTCTTCCAGTTGGCTACGATAAATATGTAACAAAGGCATAACATCTGCACAGTGGTCAACACCCCATTTTGAAAAAGTACCAGATAACCATTCAGTTCGATTCGCTGCACCAACAACCATCAAATTGCGTACTTCAGCGTATTGGTAGACAGCAAGCATTCTCATTCTATGTTTAGTAACAGCATATGCATTTCCCTTTGCAATCAGTGAATTCGCTTTTGGTTGTAAACGCGACACCAGTATATTTTTTCCCTTTTTTGAAATAAGTTTGGTTTCACCAAATTTTACAGCTAAACTACGAAGTTTTCTACTTGGAATAAAACGAAGAGGAAGAAGTTTGTAGGTCTTTAATGCTCTTAAAAAAGGAGTGATTGATTTAGTAATCAACTTAATGTCTAAGTGTTTTGCTAGTAATTTAGCATGGCTTTTGTGGATTGGTTTGCTATCACGTTCAGGTAAATTTAACAAATGAACTTTATCTTTTCCTAAACTACGAACAGTTAGTGTAGCAGTTACTGCAGAATCTAAACC
>JAGLRO010000115.1 GCA_023136245.1 Candidatus Heimdallarchaeota archaeon | reverse complement strand
CAGTAGATTATTGGGAAAATATAGATGATATTAGAAATAATTTCTTGGTTGAGCAAGAATTTAAACCCGAGTTAGAACTAGGGAAAAGAAAGAAATTAAAGAATAACTGGAAAAAAGCTATAGACAGAGCAAAAGATTGGGGAGAAATTTGAAATAATAGACGAAAATTTCAATAAAATAACAAAAATTCAAACAATATATTGTCGAATTATTTAGCTGTGTATTTCAGTAATCGTTCAGTAGTTGTTAGGCTTACTCTTGAATAAAATTAAACAAACAACAATCTAGTAGAATTCACTTAGTATTATGGGTAATGTTTGTTTGTTTTAGTAAATTTCATCAACCAAAGGTTTGATTAAATATTAAATCTAAAGACTCTGAATAACATCTAGTTAACAAAAATTAGAGCTAGATAAACTATTTTGCCGTATTATGCCTCTTGAACATATTTTGTCGGATATTAGTAGTTTATAATATGTATAATCCTTGTATTATCCTTTTCTTTTTCTATTCTTTGGTTGATTTATTTGTTCTAGTAGATTGTTTTCGAATAGTAAAAGTAAATATCACTATGACCAAATTCATTTTAGTGGAAAAGAAAAGATTCTTAACTTTAATAAATAATTGTTCTCATAAAAAAATATTTTTTCTTTAAAACAAATGATTATTTAACTAATCGTATTACAAAACATTTTTTTATAACATACATTTGAATCAGTAAGTAAATTAGAATGATAGGGGTTTCATGAGTACACTTTATGATTATCTTGGGGATAAAGAGGAAAAGCTGGCTGAAGAAAAGCGTAAAGAAAAAGAAGACCTCAAGAATCTTCGGGAAAAAATCAAGAAACAGAAGTTTCAAGATGTTAATTTTGGCGGTTTTGATGGAAAATTAGGCCTTTTAATTGATGGTATTCGTAAAATACCTAATTACAACAACATAAAAGGGTATATTAGAGAAAAAATACTTCCAGAAAACCCTGGAATAAGTTACAAAAAACTATCCTCAAGAGCAGGTATTCATGAAGGTGTAGCACTAGTTATATTGTATGATCTTTATAATGATAAACAAGAAGCTGATATTGAGGAAATTGAGGAAAAATACTATAACAATTTTCATTATGATGATTAGTTAGTTTCAAGCTCTTTTAATTCAATTATACACCATGATTTAACCGTTCACTCAACGATTTAGGTAGACCCAACTCTTCCATTTTCTTCTGGAGAGGAGAAAAATCGTATTTAAGATGAATCATTGAGATTGTTAAAGGATTCATATTAACAATCGAATAAAACGCTCCTGGAACCCCATGTCTTGGTTGACCAATTGACCCGGGATTTAGAAAATGCTTTGAATTCATTTTCACTTTAACAGGAACATGTGTGTGACCTACCATTAACATATCAGTACCCGTTTCGTCAAATGCATTTCGAAGCATATGATTCCACTGCTCTTCTGAGTAAGCATCTAGATAATCAAAAGTTTTGAAAGGAGAACCATGTACCAAGTAGATAGATTTCTTCTTCCTTTCGATTGTTTTTCTTCTTGGTAAAGAGGTTAACCATTTGAGGTTTGATTGGCTAAGATTCTTTTGTGTCCAAGTAATCATTTCATATGCAGTTGGATTAAAAAAGAATGCAGGTTCATCTCCGATAACTCCAGCATCATGGTTTCCAAGCATAGATATAGAGCAATGATCACGAATTAGTTCAGCACATTCATTTGGAAAAGGGTAATAACCAACTGTATCTCCAAGACAGATGATCTCTTTGATGTTCTTGCGTTTCTGAATATCTTTTAGTACTTCTTCTAATGCATATATGTTCGAATGGATATCAGAGATTACAGCAATTTTTGTCAAGCTTGATCACCTTTTAGAGAAAAAACGACCTATTTCTCTATTCATTTTTCTAAACTTTTTCAAATCTTTTATAGTCTAAATATCTATATGAGTATAAAAAAAGTATTGTAAAACGTTTTTAAACAGAAATTCTTTTAACTATGTTTTAGTAAAACTTTTCTACTTTAGCAGACAATCTTCTAGTATGAGTTTAGAGACCAATTTAGGAGACATCAAACTAAAGAATCCTCTGATTCTTGCATCTGGGATTTTAGGTGCAAGCTATTCCTCTTTACAAAGAATGTATGATGCGGGAATGGGAGCAGTAGTTACGAAGAGTATAGGAAAAAATCCAAGAAGTGGTAGCCCAAATCCAACAATTTTTGCTTTAGTTGAAATAAAAAGTATTGTGAGTTCCGTTGGGTTAGCTAATCCAGGCTATAAAACGTTTAAAGAAGATTTAGTAAAACTAACGGAAAAACAAACTCCCGCAATAGTATCTATTTTTGGCGAAACAAAAGAAGACATTGGTGAAATTATTGAAGGTCTTAATGATCTTCCTCTTCTTGCATTTGAGCTTAATCTTGGGTATAGCAAAGAAAATCCAAAAACAGTTCAAGAGAAAGTTGGAATTATAAAACAAATTACAAATAAACCATTATGGGTAAAACTTACGCCTGATGAATGTAATGTTATAAAAATAGCTGAAGCAGCTGTTAATTGCGGTTGTAATGCTTTGGTTGCTATTAATAAAGTTAAAGCAATGGTTATTGACATAAAAACTAAGCAACCTGTACTAGGAGCTAAAAAAGGAGGTATTTCTGGTTCTGTACTCAAACCGATAGGTGTCCGTTGTGTTTATGATCTTTATGAACATTTCGGGGATAAGATTCCGATAATTGGTGTAGGTGGGATATCAAAAGGTGAAGATGTCATTGAATATCTTCTAGCAGGAGCATCAGCTGTACAGATAGGATCTGCGGTTGGTGTAGCATATCCTGAGAATATGGTAAGATTCATTCAAATGGGAATAAGAAAGTATCTTAGAGAACAGAATATAGAAAATTTGGATGAAATTATTGGAGGAGCATTCAAATGAAAAAAGGAATCATGAATAATACAAGACCATTGATTTGCAAAATTGTTGATAAATGGGAAGAATGTGATGATACCTTTGGGTTTGTTTTAGAATTACCTATAAAGATTCAGAAAGCCAAACCTGGACAATTTATAATGTTGTGGATTCCTGGAGTAGATGAATATCCAGTTGGAATTGCTGGAATCAAAAATGGGTTCATAGAGATTGGTGTCGCTAAAATGGGAGTAGGGACTTCAGCGATGATAGATAAACAAAAAGGAGATTTTGTTGGTATTAGAGGTTTTTTTGGTAAACCCTTCAAACCTCCAAAGAATGTGAACCACCTCTTGATCGGAGGAGGATTTGGGATGACTCCTCTGAAATTACTAACCAGTTCTTTAATTAATTTTGAAGAAATGCAAAGAGTACATATTTTTGAGGGAGCAAGAAGTAAAAACAAATTAATGTATTTAGAATGGTTAGAGAATTTAGAAAACCAAGAAGAAATCTTCTTTCATGTAAGTACAGATGACGGTTCTTATGGATACAAAGGTTTTCCAACCGTTGATTTGGAGAAGTTCTTACAAAATAATAAAACACCATCTGTTATTTATGCTGCAGGACCTGAGAGAATGATGAAAGTCATTTTTGATTTAGGTAAGAAATACAGCAATGTCATTGACATGCAAATGAGTCTAGCCGATAGATATATTCGATGTGGATTTGGACTTTGTGCTGGATGTGTAGTCGACCCAACTGGATGGAGAATTTGCACAGATGGACCAATTTTCAATACCGAGCAACTTGAGCAAATTACCGATTTTGGAAACTTCAGAAGAACTGAAACAGGGGCAAAGGAGAAGATATAGATCAATAAAGGATGAAATTATACTTATGGTATAACTGTTAGTGATTTGAAAGGGATTGAATCAAATTCTCTAACTGATTCCCATTTCGATCCTATTCCTGTTAGAATAATTATCTGTACAGGATTTCCACCTGATTTTCTAACAAGATTCAGTAGAGCTTTCATTGAGGTACCTGTTCTAATAATATCATCTACAAGAATTATCCTTTCATTAGCTTCGATGAAATCTATTGGTAAATAAATCGTGTTTAGTATACCAATACTTGTTGATATATCTTCGACATAGGATTCCTTTGTCCCTATTGGTTTTTTCTCCCTTGCATTTACATAATTTACATTCAATAGATGAGCTAGTACTGAAGCCATATGAACACTATTACCTTCTAAGGAAATGATTTTATCGACTTGTTTTGGAATTATTTGATTCTGAATAGCTAGAAAGAGTATAGCTTGAAGTTTTTTCAGATTAGTTAACAATTGCGTATTGTTAATTTTAACAATTCCACTCTCATCTGACCATGATTCAATTCCACTAATGATTAATTCCTTCATATTTACTCCGCTTTCTTCTTCTAGTAAAACTCTTAGAAGTTGATTTTTTAGTTTGGATTTTGGAATTGCTTTTCCGTTGATATATC
>JAGLRO010000114.1 GCA_023136245.1 Candidatus Heimdallarchaeota archaeon | reverse complement strand
AGTGCATGGTCATCATCAACTCTCAATCTATCCTTTGCAAAGTATATAATATGCGTTTTGATACATTAACATCTCTAGAAATTTCCCGGAGACGATTGTCTATCATGAGTAAAGTATAAATAATAATACAGAAATAATACAACTGGTGCATAAAATTCCATCCTATAAAAAAGGTACACGAACATCAAATGTTTATACGATAAATGTTCCAATGAATTTTAAAAAGGGAGTCCTTGATCAATCACAAAAGTTTGGAGGGGCGAGTAAGCTAATTACAATGTCTTTAGGTGATTTAGCTTCCAGGTTAAGACAAATAAAGTCTGGAATTAATATTGTAGAAGAATTGAATGATTATATCAAATTGGAAATACTCCTTATGCAACGATTTGAAGAGGAATCAAAAAAAAGTAAAAATACAAAATTATCTTTTAGATTAAAGGATCCTTTGAGTGAAGAGTGTCTAGATATTATAAAAAAGAAAACTGGTTGGTCTACATCAAAAGCAGTAAGGATTTCCCTTATTTGGTATCTATATGCCAATTTTGAAACACCATTAATTTCAGAAGATTATATCCCTCTATTAAGCTGCCCTCAATGTGATTTTAAAACTCATGATCAAAGATCTTTAGGTGTACATATTCAAAGCATTCATGAATCAAGTGAGGGAAAAGTAGCTCCAATACAAACAACAATTGATCAGTTTTCGTCTGTTCCCATTTCAGCCATAGATTCAGAAGAGACAAAATTACTTCAAGAACTTGGATTAGAGGAGTTGGGATCTTTGACACCCACTGAATCTGAGAAAGAAACTCCTGTTCTTGATAGAAGCGAACTAAAAGAAATAATTGAAGAGAGATTGAAGGAAAGACAAACGAAAAAAGGTAAAGATGATAAAATAGATAAGTTACAATCAGAAATATCTGAAATCTTAGAATCACTAAAAGAAGATGGACTGATAGAATAGTATCCTTTATGGTAAGAATAATATAAACCTACAACAATTAGTAATATGGAGTAATCTACATGCCAAATCCACTACGAATTCTTCTGTGCGAAGATGATACGGATATTGCATTCCTCATCAAGATTAATATCTTAAAAACTTATTCTGATGCAGAAGTTTATATCACTAGAACAAAAGATGAGACACTCCAACAGCTTCTTGATTTACAATATGATATTGATGTCATTCTCCTTGATTACCTTCTTGTAAATTCCACTGGTTTAGAAATACTCGAAGAAATTAGGCAGATTACAGAAATTCCAGTTATAATTATAACCGGCCAAGGATCAGAGGAGATTGCAGTTAACTCTATGAAGATGGGAGCTTCCGATTATATTGTTAAGAGAGGACGTTTCTTCAATCAAATTCCTGGTGTTATTGATAAGGTTACTAAGGTGGAATCAAAATACGATTTAGATAAAATATTTGTTTCATTTTATAGATTCGGTGAATCAGGTACTGATCCAATATACATAAACAGAGTCCCTCAAGAATACGAAAGCATTAAAGAAACAGTCATTTTATCTTTGGGAGTACTTCTTTTCACTCTATTTGGAATGGGAGAATCGACAATGATTGAAACAGGTTCAACAATTACAGGACCAGTTAAAATTCCTAAAATGAAACATTATAATGCAACAAGTTTTCTCTATGTTGTGAGTGATAAATCTCAAAAAGATCCTCGATTAAGTGGAAAAGATTTTTGCATTGTGGCTATAGGTTATCCTGCTGAGTATTCTGATCTTATTTATGGCATTGATAAAGTCAGAAATATCCTCAACAATTTCTTTGAGGATGTAGCTGATATCTCAGAAGTAGAAGAAAAAGCTGCAATAGTTGAAGAACAAATCTATAACGTTATTCGTAGATTCTGAATTAAACCTTCTGAAAAGATTCTAGGTATTTTTGAACAATTTTTGTTGTTTCAGCTTCCCAATTGAACTTTTCTATATAGCTCTGTTTTGCTGCTGATTTCATACCTTTCAAATCAGTTTCATTTGAGTATAGAGTAAAGATAGAATTAGCTATCTCTTCTGGCGAGGTAGCATCGATTAGTAGACCAATATTCTCTGCTTCCTTTGTAGCAAGTTTTAATCCTTCAAAATCTGATCCTAGGAAAGGTACTCCTGATGAGCAATAATCATATAATCTATTAGGCATACGTAGAAAATTATTCTTTCCAGGTTGAAGCAAGATTAAACCAAGATCACAGGTTCTAAGAATAGATAAAGCATCTAAATAATCCATCCATCCTGTTACTCTGAAATACTCATTCAGATTTTTGTTTTCTATCATTTCTTTCATCGGTTCTAGTGCAGGACCAGATCCTATAATCAGAAACTCAATTTTGGATGAGTCAATCATCGTTTTCAGAATGTTAACAGCTTCTACAGTTTGAGTGTATCCTAGATTGCTGTACATTACTCCAAAATGAACTACTCTAAATTTATCACTCTTAATAAATTCTTGAATAATTTCCTTTTGATGAGCTTTGTCTACATCAATTTTCGAGGGATAATTCGAAACCCAGATACTTTCTTGATTATATTTTCGTTTTAGAGTATCAGTTACTGTGGCAGCAGCAGTAATTATTCCATGAACTTTTTTGATATAATATTTTTCAAGTAGAGTATAAATCCAAAGGGCAGAAAATCCAAATGTTTCAGACATTTGTTCAGGAAAATTCTCATGACTATCATAGATCAAGATTTTGCAATTATCAGCTAATTTTGAAGCTAGCGGGAGAATATTCAAATCATGTAAATGAATTATATCATACTTCTTTTTTCCTACAATTCTTCTTGCTTTTTTCCAAAATTCAAAGTACTTGAAAAACAGTTTTCTTCTAATTGGAATACGAGTGATTAAGTAACCATCTCTTTCTTCCTCTTCTGGTAAGTCTCCAGAAGGATTAGTAGCAATTATAGTTACTTTGTGTCCTTCGTTGACTAGATATCTTGCTTCCTTTTCTACTCTTACGTCAGGAGCAACAGTACTTAAAACAACCATCAAAATATTCCATGAATCCTTACTCATTAAACCTCATTCATGTCTTTATTTATCAAATTTTTGTAATCTCTCTTTTTTAGGAATTTTAATTGCTACACATTTATATATTTCACGTGAAGTTTCATCTAATGAGTAGAGAAATTGTGTTCCCAGAGGATTTTTTATGGGGATCTGCTGTCTCAAGTTATCAAACTGAAGGCATGAATAGTAATTGTGATTGGTGGGAATTTGAACAAGTTCCAGGAAATATAAAAAGTGGTGAGAGATGTGGACTAGCTTGCAACCATTATAATTTGTATGATTCTGATTATGAGCTTCTAAGTAGTCTTGGTCAAAATGCACATCGTACCAGTATTGAGTGGAGTAGAATAATGCCCACAGAAAACGAAATCGATAATGATGAGATAGAGCATTATCACAAAGTATTTGAATCACTAAAGAATCATAATCTTGAAGGTTTTGTGACTGTTCATCACTTTACAGTACCTCTCTGGTTTGAGAAAAAAGGAGGTTTTCTTAAAGCAAAAAATCTAAAGTATTTTGCAAAATATTGCGAGATTTTAGCTAAGAATTATCCTGAAGTTCAATTTTGGAATACAATAAATGAACCCAATGTACTCGCGAGTATGAGTTTTTTATCAGCTGAAGCACCACCAAAAAAGAATTCCATTTTCGCGTTTTTCAGAGCGACAAGAAACATATTGAAAGCACATGCGATTGCATATCAAAAACTAAAAAAATTCAACCCAAAGTGTTCAATTGGTATTGTTAAGAATTTTCCATACTTCATTCAAAAGTATGAAAACAGATTTATGAAAAAATGGGTAGCAACTTTTGCAGATAATGTATTCAATCAAGTGACTATAAACATGCTAAAAACTGGCAATGTTCCACTTATACCACTTGCTAGAAAAAAATGGTTAAGAGATACATCTGATTTTATTGGTGTTAATTTCTATAACATGGCTCGCTTCATTTTCAAACTAGGTTTTCCTGTTGACATGTTGCTCAGTTTACCTGATGATGAAAGATTAACACAAATGGGATGGAGTGCTTATCATAAAGGTCTCTATGAAGCTCTAATGAGAACTCATAATTCATTACGAAAACCAATCTATATCACTGAAAGTGGTATAGGAACACTAGATGATAACTGGAGAAAAGAGTACATACTCGAACAGCTGATTGAGGTTAAAAGAGCTATACAATCTGGAGCAGATATTCGAGGTTATTTCTACTGGTCATCACTGGATAATTGGGAATGGGCAGAAGGGTTTGAACCACGATTTGGACTGATAGGAATCGACTACAGTACTCAAAAAAGGAAAATCAAAGACTCTGCAAAAATGTATGGAACTATAGCAAAACAAAATAAAATACCAAAAGAACTATTGGAGAAGTACTTATTATCTTCCTGAGATTATCTTATGAGAGATAGTTTATGTTCTGATATCTTCTTATTATTTCCTTTTTCTTTTCAACTTCTTTTTTTCTGTGCTCAAGATCCCAAATTGAAACTTCTTGAAACCCATTTGTATCAAGATATGATAAGCGAGCAATTGAGATGTTTTCTTCCTTATCAACAATTATCTTTCCCTCTCCTTCTAATTGTGAAATCAAAACTTTTATCCTTATGAAATGTGTCAGTAAATGGTAGGGTTGCCATATTTCCTTTATAAGTTCTCTAAAGCTGATTCTTCCTTTATCTTTCAGAATACGTTCCAAATGCGCTTCAAGATTCTTCTTTGTAAAATCAGATAATTCAGTAGTATCTCCCCAAAGTTTAGTCATATTACTTTCGCTAATCTGAGTATGTTTAACAAACTAATTTAAACAACAAAGAAAAAAGGAGACATTCTAAAATTTATTAGTGAAAACAAAAGACAATTAATATAGATAATACTAGTGTATCTTGTCTAGGAAGTACTCAAATGAATCTATCATTACTTCTTCTTCATGATTCCAATACAAATGAAGACGATATTCATACAATTTCAAAAAAACTAGAAAATGTTTATCAGATAAAGATAGGGGCACGAAGAATACAAGAAATTGATTCTTTTGCTTTTGACGCATCAAGAGAACAATATGATGGACAAAAACTTCTAAACAAATTGATTGATGACATGAAACTTGAGTTCTTCTTTTGGATTATACAGGACGATCTTTTTGTTCCTTTGATGAATTTTGTATTTGGCTTAGCAAGTAAGTATCATGGAGCAATAATATCTTTCTACCGATTAGAAAACCTAGATATGAAAATTAAGGAATGTATTCATGAATGTGGTCATATTTATGGATTAGGACATTGTGATAATGAGTGTGTAATGCAATACTCAAATTCACTAAGTGAAGCACTTGAGAAACCACCATATCTTTGTGATGAATGTAAAACAACTCTGCAAAAAAACAAAGATTTTTTGTATAAAGCAAAGAATAAATAAATTCCTTAATTTAATATTAAATGTAATTGGTGATACCTACTTGAATCAGAAGTATATAAGCTCAGTTGTAGAAAGTTGCACCAGGGACAGAAGTTATGTTGTAATGCTCAAATGGGATTATATTGATGAAGTATATGACAAAGTTAAAGAAAAAAGTCTTCTTATTCAAAAAATAGGAAACATGATTGAGAAGTTCAAGTTTGGGGAAACAAATATATCTTTCTACCGAACTGGTAAAATAATGCTAACGAATGTAGATCATATAGATACATGTCTAAATAAATTACTGAGGTAAAATTGATGGCAGATTTAGAAGGTTTATTGGAACAGCATGGAAAACCTGAGCGAGAAGTATACCTAGATTGGGAAAATGGTTCTGTTATTGATAAAGAAGTATTAGATGCAATGATACCTATCTATCTAGAAAGAACTTATGGTAATCCAGCAATTACTCACAGAATGGGTTGGGAGACTTTAGATTTCTATATGAAAGCAAAAACAAGAATTGCTAAACCCTTGAATGTAGATCCTCAATCTGTAGCGATAACACACAGCTTTACTGAATCTAATAATCTGGCTAT
>JAGLRO010000113.1 GCA_023136245.1 Candidatus Heimdallarchaeota archaeon | reverse complement strand
TTGAACATTTAAGCGTGATTCATACCGCAAAATCTATGTTCAATCAAAATTACAAAGTTGAGATAATACCTGTTTCAAATGATGGTACAATCAATCTAGATATTTTACAAGATAAAGTTGATGATGAAACTCTCTTAGTCAGCCATCAATTGATAAATCATGAAATTGGTACAAATCAACCAATAAAAGAAGCTATTGAAATTGTGAAGGATAAAGATGAAGATATTTTCTTCCATACTGATGCTACTGCAGCTTTTGGAAGGATTTCGCTTGATTTCACCAAATTAGATGTTGATCTTGCATCCTTCAGTGGAAATAAGATTTTAGGACCCAAAGGAATCGCAGGTCTTTACATTAAGGAAGGAATTAAACTCAAAGCTATCTATGAAGGACAACTTAGTGTTGAAATTCTGTCACCAGACGTAGAAAATCCTGCCTTACTTGCAGGTTTTGCAAAAGCTGTAGAGATACAGTTTAGTAAATTCGAAGAAATTAAAAAGCATACAACAAAGCTGAGAGATAAGTTGCTATTTGGTTTGCATACAAGTATTGAAAGAACAGATATAAATGGCCCAGCAGGAAATCGTCGAGCTCCAGATAATGTAAATGTAAGTTTTCTAGGATGTGAAGGAGAAGCTCTAACTGTGGAAAGCAGTATGAATGGAATTTATGCGTCTAGTGGGAGTGCATGCACTAGTCGTGTATTAATGCCAAGTCATATCTTAACCGCTATAGGAAGAAAACCACAAGAAGCTCACGGAAGTATGTTGATGAAGATAAATAGGTTGAACACTGAAGCTGAAATTGATTATGTTTTACAAACCATGCCAAACGTGATAAAAAGAATACGTTCTATAACGGGAGGAATTGAAATTTAAGGAGTAAAAATGAATGTCAAGTAGAATTCCTTTACCTTATGCTCCAAGAGTATTAGAATTATTTCAAAATCCAAAGAATCTTGGAAAAATGGAAGATGCAACAATTATTGCAACAGCTGGAAGTCCAGCTTGTGGAGACATGATAGCTTTTTATCTTAAGATCGAAGAAAAAAGTGAAGTGATTGTTAAATCAAGCTTTGAAAGTTATGGTTGTGCGTCGAATATCGCAGCAGCAAGTCAACTAACAATCATGGTAGAAAACAAAACCCTAGAAGAAGCTTGGAATTTCACATGGAAAGATGTTTCGGATGCATTAGGTGGACTCCCATCGGTAAAAACACACTGTGGAAGTCTCGCTGTTGGTGCATTAAGAAGAGCAATTCGAACATATTACAAAGAAGTTGGCAAATATTCTCCTGAGTGGTTGCCTGGAGAATTAACTAAAGATGAAAAACATGCTTTAGAAGAAGAAGCATTAGCTGACAAACTAGCAAAAAAATACAAGTTAAATGAATAGTCATTTCAAAATCTTGCTGAACAACCCATTTACAAAGATTTTTAATATCTAAAGTGTAAAAATAGTTTACTTAATATTAAAATAGGTGAAAATATGGGTAAAATTTGGGACATATTACAAGTCATCTTTGGATTACTCCTAGCTTGGGTTCTTGTTGATATAGCAACAGGATTTCTCTGGGTAGCCGGTTTTCTCGGCGGCTTAACATTAGGAGGATTCTTAGGACCATTTGCAGTGATAGGTTACATTATCGTTGTACTTGTAATATTGCAACTAATTAAAGCATTAACAGCTGAATAATAAGAAATTTCATCTCAAATTTCTTTTTTTGTTTGAATATTTTACATTATGTTAGTTTGTATTAGATTTCTTCTTTACATTATGGAATTAATTCTTTCAATGAGAGTAAGATTGTTCCTGCAATTATTAGGAATATTCCTATAAACTGTTTCCGAGTTAGTTTCTCTTTAAGGAAGATTATTCCTAACAATATCACAATAAAAGGAGATATGGAAGAGAGAGGAGTACTTATTCCTGCACCTATTTGCCTTACAGCTGTAAAAAATGAAACACCCCCAACACACCATGCGAGAGCTCCTCCTCCTATTAGAAAAAGTGCATCTTTCTTTGGAGCAAAAAGATTTCTGAAACTTATATCCTTCCTTATGAAATATCTGGTCAAAACAAAAAATGCTGCTACTACAACCATTAATCCATTTCGAATCCCCATCATTGGAATGACTTCAACTTGAGGATCATCTAGTAATAGCTTTGTAAAGAAAATAGTTAATCCCCAGAAAATCGCAGCAAGGAATGAAAGTATAATTCCTCTAACCGAATTGCTTCTGGCTCCCGATTTGTCAACCTGTTCTTTTTCTATTTTTTCATTCAGAGATTCAATAATTTTCATGGTATTTGAATTCCTTTGTGAAAAATATGTGATGAACATAATACCTGAGATAATTATGACTGTTCCAACAATGATTAACCAATTGATATCTTCCTTCTTTGTAAAAAAGAGTGTTAAATTAGTGAATAGTGGATAAATTGCTGTAATAGGCTGAGCTATTGATACCTTTATTTTCTTGAGAGCAAACAATGAAAAAAAGTCACCAAAAGCAATACTAATGATTGCACCAATCAGCCAAAAATAATTTGGATGAACGAAAAGTTGACTATATGAAGAACTTCCGAAGCTCACTAATCCTATCAATAGTAATAACGGAACTGCTAAAATTCCTTTTATGTAAGTAGCGTTCAAAGGATCTGTATCTTTCACACCCACCTTGAAAGCTACCATGGAAGAACCCCATGCAAAAGCTGCGGTAAATGAAAGAATAATCCCTGTTGCTAAAGACATTGTTTTGAAAATAAGAGATATCTAAAAAAAGTTTTGTAAATAGTCAATTCATTGAATATTTCGAAGTTGTTTGATTCTTCTTGTTAGTGATTTAAGATCTTTACCTACGACTAGTATACCGTGATCTCGTAGAATAACTATATCACCGGAACCAATGGTTCTTGCAGCTTCTTTAGCAAGATCTATTGTTCCATATGAAAGGAATTTAGCGGTTATAGGATATCTGTCTAGTATTTGTATTCTAGCAATGTTCGGGAGATGAACATGGAGACAGAAATCAATGTCAGAACGTACAGAGTATAATAACAAATGCATTTTTGATTCTGAACTAGGAACATTCATCCCATAATATCGTATTTGCATCTCCTCTGCTGTTGAAACGACTTTGCAAAAATTGTCAGGCTGACTAAGTTGCTTTAAACATGAACCTGATGAAGATACTAAAATTCCATCATCAAGGCGAGCACTAATATTTCCTGCAATTCCATCTATACAATCATCTGGTAATTCCTCAAGAGCTGATATCATTTTGTCTGCTGTATGTTTAATAATAGAATTGAACTCCAGCTCTGCGATTCTTAGATGTTTGAATTTCACTCCAGAATGTATCTCTGACATTTTCTAGTTCACTTTTTACAATAATAATGAATCTTTCACTATTCATAATTGCTTCGTTTTAACAGAGAATTATTCAACAATAGTAATGTTTTTTATTACCCCGAAACCTCATTATTTGATAATAATGAGCAGAAACATTCCTGTTAAAGTTGAAAGAAGGGAGGAAGTCCCGAATTTTTATGCTGAAAGTATTCAGATGGTTCATTCTCTAACTGGTTTCAAGTTAATAGTTTTCAGAGATAAAGCTGAATATTCTGTTGATCCTAGCATAGGGCCAGATGCACTTATTCCACGATCCATAATAAAGGAAATTGTAGCAGAAGTACGTTTTTCTCCACAACAGATGAAGATTCTGTCAAAAGTAGTTAACGATCAAATCAGTGCATTTGAATCTAGATTTGGAGAAATAGCTTTACCTGATCAAAGTAAGAAAAGAGATAACACTACAGCGAGCTATACTTAATCTCTTCTAAGAATCATATGATTTCTAGCTATTCTGATTTTGAATACTGTCTACTGCAGTAAGTAATTCTTCCAAGCTAAAAGGTTTTCTAAGAAAATGTGGTATGCCTAATTCTTCTACTTCTTCTTTACTAATAGAATCATCTGCAGTTGCAATAATTATTTGTTCTTTTAAAATTGGAGATATTTCAATCAGTCTTTTAGCTATATTCAATCCAGATTCTTCAGGAAGTCGATTATCTATAAGAAAGACAATATCATAGATCTTTTCTTTCAACTCTTCTATTTTTTCCATTGCATCTTTACCACTTGAGATAATCTCCTCCACTTCCATTCCTTCCCTCTCAAATAGTAATTTGTAAAGATTACTTATATCCTTTTCATTCTCTATGATGTAGATTTTCCTCATCGAATCTCCTTCATATTTAATTAATTTTGTATTTTATAATTACTATTAAACGTTTCGTAATTTAGATTACAGATCCTTTTTTCTTTTGATTTTAATATCACAAGGTATTTATAGAAAAAAACCTAAAGTTTCAACCATGAAATTGAAAGTTTCCCTAGCTTTTATTTTCACTATAATACTGCTTGTAGTTACCTCAGTAAATGTTCAAGGTAAGGAGTCTTGGGATATCTGGGCGGATCAATTTTCGTTCAACAATGTAGATTTCACAGTTAGTAGGGATAATATGTTTGTGAAAATGAGAGTAACAGTTTACGAAGGCGGACCGGTTTCTGTTTTCGTACTAGACGAATCATCATATAACATCTTCTCTTCACCAGGAAACACTCAAGTTGTAGAGGCTTTTATTGGAGCCAAAAACTTATCTAGTGGTACACCAGCGACTGTTAAGGGTTCTTTGGGTCTTGAACGAAGCAATACTACAGGAGAGATGATTTTCTACTATATTGTTGTAGATAATCGAGCAAATGCTTTCGGCTCCAATGTAGAAGTTGAAATGATTACAACAGTACCTGCACCTTCAGTTTTTCTATCTCTGCTTACTTTAGTACCAATAGCAGTAATAGTTCATAAAAGACGAAGAAAGTAAAATGAGAAAAACATTTCGAATAATTGGTAAAAGTTAAAAATACCCTCTTTTCTATGAATTCAGATTAGATGTGATTAAATGACAAAAATACCACCTGAAGAAGCTATTAATTTTAGATATGATGTTCAATCTATGATTAAGAATCCAGAGCTGAAACGTGAAGATAAGAATAGAATTCGAGATCATATTGAAAAAGAATGTATCGGTGATTGTTTACTAGTAATAGGAATGCCAGGAATGATAAAAGTCCACTTCCATACGGATGAACCTGAAAAACTAAAAGACGTTTTGAAACTCTATGGAGAAATTGAAGATTTTGATATAGAAGATATGAAAGAACAATTTGAAGCTTTCAAAGAAAAACAACAACAAAAAGAGTAATGCATCCCTTATGTCAAAGTTACAATTGTCTAGTTCATTATGTGAAAACTGTGGATTCTGTTGCTTTAGTTGTGAGTATCTCGATAATGATGGTTGTTCAAATCACGAGTATAGATCTAAATCAAGGTGTGCATCATTCCCCTTGCTTTTTGGACAACCAACCTTAATGGGACATAATGATTTCACAGGAAAAATTCTTGAACCTTGTAGGTTTGAGAGAAATAAAATCTGGTTTCTCTTCAAACTGGATAAGTGTTTAATACAGCAAAATGAAATTCTGTTTAATAGTTTAAGATGGATCATAGAGGATATAAACAATGAAAGAGAAATAAACTGGTTTTTTGTAAAATATAACGATAAAGAGCTCTCCATTTTGATTGAGTAAACCTAATCACTCAGCTTCTCCTTTTCATCTTTGTATTTCTGAACATCAGCTTTTAAGCTCTTAAATAGTGGAACTACGATCACAAAAACTACCACTAAAGACAAAACTAATCCAAAAATTATCCAAGGAGTTTCTATGATTCCTTTTCCAATCCACAAATCTCTGATGCCTAAACCTACAGCTACTGCCCAAACTGTAGTAATTGTTGAGTAAACTAACACTCGACCAGTTCTCCCAAGTTTCAAAATTCTGTCATCTATATTTTCATTTTGAGAAGTATCTTCTTCATTGGTTTCTGACATATAGAATTTTGAATTACAGTGTCTTCTTAACTTTTTGGATTCTTCTTAATAACTTAACATCCCCTATTAAGTTTTAGAGATTTGTAAGTCAAACTTTAAAAACATACCAGAGGAGAACTTACAGAAACGCAGGTGATAAATTTGTCATATGAATTAAATGAAGAATTTTTAGCAAAACTAGTAACTACACCAAGAGCAACAGGATATGAATTCCCAGCACAGCGTGTAATAAAATCATATTTAGAAAATGTTGTTGATAAAATAAAGAGCGATCGTGTTGGAAACTTATATGCGATAATTAATCCAGATAGACCATTTAAAATAATGTTAGCTGGACATATAGATCAGATAGGATTTCAAATATCTCATATAGACGATGAAGGTTTTCTATGGATACTCCCTCTAGGAGGTTTTGATACAACAACATTACCTGGTAAAAGAGTGATTGTCAGTTCAAAAAATGGACAATTTAAAGGGGTCATCGGTAAAAAAGCAATACACTTGATGAAGGCAGAAGAAAGAAAAAAAGCACCAGAAATGGAAAAAATATATATTGATATCGGTTGTAAAGATAAAGAGGAAGCATCAAAAAAGGTAGATATAGGCGATTTTGCTGTTTTTGATTATGGTTATGAAAGATTAGGAGATAACAATCTTGCAGTAGCTGCTGGATTTGATGATGCAATAGGATCATTTATTGTAGCAGAAATAATGAAGGAATTAGCTAAGGACAAGAATTTCTATGCAGGTGTTTATGGAATTTCAACAGTACAAGAAGAAATAGGTATGAGAGGAGCACATGTAGCAGCAAAAGCAATAAATCCTGATGTAGGAATAGCTTTTGATGTGGAACACACTGCTGATGCACCTGAAATAGAGAAGAAAAGAGTAGGTGATACTAAACTAGGTTGTGGACCAATTATATCGATTGGACCGAATCTGAATCCTGTAGTAGTTAAAGGTCTTATTGACATAGCAGAAAAGAATGAGATACCATATCAGAAACATGCAGAACCAAGAGGAACAGGTACAGATGCTAATGCAATTCAATTATCAGGTGCAGCTACAGGTTTAGTTGGAATACCAAATAGATACATGCATACAGCTAGTGAAGTAATATGTTTGGATGATATAGAGAATATAGTTAAATTAGTAGTAGCATTTATCAAATCTATAAAAGAAGAGGATACCTTTCTCCCCATATAAAGAGTATCAATATCCTTTTTTTTAATTTGTTAAATCTGATATTTTGCAACTCAATGATTCAGATACTTTACTTAAGAATCCTTGAAGTAGTAAACCCTTTATTCTGTCAAACAGATCATAAATCTGAACTCTGTTTATTGATTTTTCCTCTACCTTGAGATGTTCGAGGACATGAGCGAATATTGATTTATCAATGAAATCTGATTTGGAGCTTATTAGCAGTGCTATTCCACCATATGAGAGAAAGAAAACTTTATCTTCTCCATACTTCATTTCCTCGAGTACATTTAGCTTACTTTTTTCTGTTTGCATCCACTTATTCTTATAGGCGTTGATTATATTACTAACTTCAGCTCTCTTATCAGAATTATCATGAATATGAACTGAAATTTCCTCACCGGTTAAGAAAATATCAAATGAAGAAATGTCAATAATAGACTGTCTTTGTTCTGTAAAATTCTTAATAATTAACCAATTCATTGCCTCTGAAATGTACTCTCCTGTTTTTACCGAGATAAAAAAGAATCTAAATGATACTTCTGAATCTATACCAGCTAGTTTATTGAGATTAAATCCTTCTACAATTTTTGTTATAGTCTCATCTTTATCTTGCACTAAATCCCATTTATTTGCTAAAAACAATACAGGTATTCCTTTTTGTTCAATCCAAGATAGACATCTCCAGAACCATTCAGAGCTTTCTTCGAGAGTAGAGAAATCTGATGCATCAAATATAAAAATCAAAGCTGAAGCTTGAATAACATAGTTTTTCCAGATGTGTTTTCTAAATGCTTCGTGCCCACCCATATCCCAAATTTGTAGTGGGAACCCCTTATAATTTGAGAATTCAACATCAACACCTATTGTTGGTTGAGAAGAAATGTGTTTACCAGTAAGAAGTCTTTGAGTTAAGCTTGTTTTCCCTGCTTGTTGAAGGCCAGTAATTGATATTGTTAGTCGTTCCAGTTTTATCCCCTTTCTTTCTAGTTCCCTCTTTTGAGAAAATTATTGAATAGTTAATCTGTTAATTAAATAATTAACATTTGAGTTTTATATATGTTGTTACTACAAGATGAATTAAGATAATTTTGTGAAGATATGCTTGATTTATGAAGATCTTTCGAGTCTTCTTATTAGAGTTAGATTAATTACTCCGTCAAGATGATCTTTATGATCTTCAGGTGGGGAGTACTCCTTTTTTATTAAATCAGATATTGATTCTAATGCAATTTGAAGATTTTGTTCAGAAATATCATAGATGGTGCCTATGGTTATGCTATG
>JAGLRO010000112.1 GCA_023136245.1 Candidatus Heimdallarchaeota archaeon | reverse complement strand
TATCGACAACACTAGTGATATTGAATGATCCACCAATAAGTTCAGCAACCTTCCACATGATTTGATAGATAACTTGTCGATTTAGATGTTTCATCAGATAATCTGCCCAATTATCTGTATTTAGCATTCCATCCCAAAATTCAGTAGTGAGATTCAAAGCGTTGGTAATATTTCCAACAAATTCTTGAGCAGATTCAGGAATTAAGAATAGTAGGAGATCATCTATTAATCCTAGAATACCAGCAGGTCCATCTCTTATAGCAAAAATAGCTTTAGTAGCAATATCAAAATAGGGTTTGTATTCCTGTAAAGCTGGAAAAGCTGAACGTAAAATGTCGAAAAATGATTCTAAAGCGCTACTAGCACTTGGATCTTTCAAGAAACCAATAATTTTAGGAATTTCATTAATTATTGATTTAATAGAGTTAGCAAATTCCACTCCTACGGTAATAACACCATCGGGAATTTCAACCCCAATTAAATCGAGAAGTAATTTAATCACATCACCTGATGCACCACTGATTGATGAAAGAAATGGAAAATCTGTCAAGATGATATCATTATTTTCCTCAGCATCTGCTTTTGGCACAAGATTTAACGCGGGATCAAAACCAGGAATTACGGCGGTTGGTGATACTAATTCTCCTGTTTCTGGGTGAACTTTGTACAACTGATCAGGGTGATCCAACTTGAATTGTTGTATTCTTTCTTCAGCTTTTTCAGAATCTTGCTCTCCTAACCCATATGTTGGATCAAACTCTGCAGATACTAGATTTTCAAGTTCTTCTGCAAAATATTGAACAGCAATTTTTCTAAAATTACTGCCTATTTCTAGATAAAGGTCTTCTTTTTCTGATTCAAAAACATCAGCTAAAGTCCATACAGCATGAAGATAACCTGTTCTTGCATCAACAACTTCCTTTTGTTCAAAATAACACTTACTGTTACTGACTAGTTCTGCTGCTTTGTAAGAATTGCCGAACACGCAAATGTGATGACTATTGTCATAGTAATTGAAGTATTTTGATAATGATTTCCAATTTAAGATCCCTCCTGCTGTTATTAGACCATCAAGATCTGTATTAAAAACGTAAATTCTCACCCAATAATCTTCACCGAATGTATCGAGAAGCATATCTGGTGTATAAACTTGAATTAATTGTACATTCGAGTACAAAAAATACACAGTTTCATGTATTGCTCTTGCTGTTTCTTCTGCATTGATATTAACAGGATCATAGATAATTGCTACACGTTTTCCAAGAAAATTTCCTGGATTAGCGTACAGTAAGTTTTCAGTTTGATCTCCTATTATTCTTCCACTTGTATATACAACTGAAATATTCAACAGAATTAGACAGATAGCTAATACAGAAATAGTTTGTTTCTTCATATTCTTCATTTTTCTCACTACTTTATTAAAGTCCGGTAAGAATAGCCCCTATTTGCCCCAGACCACTAGATGTTTACATCTTTGATTTCTATTTAAAGATTTCTCGCTCATAAAATTCGTAAATATTTGAAATAATTATGTACCAGCAAATTTTGCCATTCTTAAGGATTATTTGATGAAAGAAAGATTTGTGGAAGTAAGTCAAAATATGATGCAATTTGAAAAAACTAGGATACAAAATAGATTGATTGTCGTGCATCTCTTAAATGAGGTCTTTGACTAATAACACCTTTTTCCTTAAGAATATTCAATGCGTTTCTGACAGTTCTATTAGGCAAACCTGTACTTTCAATAAGCTCTTTTTGTGTCATTTCTCCTTCTGTTAATAGAAGTTTGAATATGTACTTAGCAGAAGGGGGAACACCTTCAAGATGCCTAAGATCCAATTCAACCAATCGGTTCCTTAGTTTAGCAAGTATGTTCTTCCTGGATTGAAAACGAATTATCTTTACGGTAGATGGAGATTTCCTGATGGAGATTTCTTCTTCAACGCTAATCCTAATTTGCCCATCAACAACAGCTTCAATATGTGATCTCGAGCGTAAATGAGTTAATTTAATATCAGAACTATTAGGAACTACAAGAGGAATATGATCTTTATTGAGAGGATTAACAGGAACTATAATTAAAATATCAGGACTTCCAAATGCAATCGGACCTCCTGAAGATAGTGCATATCCAGTACTTCCTAATGCTGTAGAAACAATTATTCCATCAGCTCTTCCTCTGTATAAAACGTTATTATCAATAACTAGAGTGTAGCTCATTAATAATGCAGAATCTTTTGGAAATAGTGCTATTTCATTTAATGCGGTTATAGGTGATCTACTTCTTGCATCCTGTAATTCAACTCTATAGTAATCATCTACAAGATATTTTTCCGAAAGAACTGCTTGAAGAGTATCTCGCATGTTATTTGGCGCTATCTCTGTGAAAAAACTTATTCTTTCGGACGATGCAGCAACCACAGGTATTGGATTTCTGCTCAAGAAAATTGCTCTTAGAAAGGTTCCAGTATCGCCTATTGTTATGATACAATCAGCGTCCTTTGTGAGGAAAGTTTTTTGTAGATTATCCCAGTTTCCCTCATTTATTATTTTGTCCTGAATTTCGACAATCTCTGTCTCAGGTTCAGTTTCCAAAATTACTTCTTTTATTGTATCAGCGAAATCTTTGGTATTTTTGTCTTCTGTAATATAGAGTGCAATTTTCATATGTTTATTCTCAAATTTCTCTACGGAATAAGAAATACTTAAGATTTGTTATTCACAATCATAAAATGAAAGATTTTTGCTCAAATTTTGAATAGTTATGACAATTTTTCTAATACATATTGGCAATACGTAAACGTGGAAATGAAGCGTTCTAACTGCAAGATATTGAAGAATCTAAAAAAAGAAGAGGTAAAATTTGCTTCATCTTAGAATTTTTTTAACGAATTCTTGCATCTCAGAGCCTAAAAACACCTATTCGTATTCTCGTAGAGTTAGTTTTACCTTAATCGAATATGCTTTAAATATGCTTCAAGAGATTGTTTTCTGGTCTAGATGGTTATATTAGACGATGCTCCCAAGATTCCAGCTGAAGTACAGTACAAACTAGATAACGAAGTCGAAAGATTGTACTCCAAATTAAAGAATGTTGGTTGGAATAAAAAAGCATGTGAAATCATTGCCCCATATACCTTGAGTATTAATACGATTAAGAAAGAAAAAGGAATAAAGATTCTTGCCCATTCTTATCAAACTGCAGATATCGTTTTTGGAATTGCTGACATAGTGGGAGATTCTCTAGGTCTTGCAAAGAAAGCTAAAGATGTTGAGGAAGACACCATTCTTTTCTGTGGTGTCGATTTTATGGCTGAAACCGTTAAAATTCTAAACCCTGAAAAAACTGTTTTTGTTCCTCAAAAAGAAAGAGATTGTACTCTTGCAGATTCGATAACAGCGGAAGATGTTCTTAACCTCAAAAAAGAATATCCTGGAGCACCTGTTGTTTGTTATATTAATACAACAGCTGAAGTTAAAGCAGAATCTGATATTTGCTGCACTTCTGCAAATGCTAAGAAAATCATCGAGAACTTGAAAGAGGACACAATAATTTTCATCCCAGATTACAATATGGGTGTTAATTTAGCAAACCTTACAGGTAAGAATATTATTACTTGGAAAGGATTTTGCAGGACTCATCATGCTTTTACAAAGAGAAGGCTAGATTCAATCAATAATGATTCTACAGCTACAACCTTTGCTCATTTAGAATGCCGACCTGAAATCATTAAAGAAGTTGATTTGATAGGTGGAACTGGAGATATGCATAGATATGCAAAATCCTCATCTAATGGAAAAAAGATTCTATATCTAACAGAACAAGGTTTTATTGACAGAATGAAAGGGGAGTATCCTGATGTTCAATTTGCTGATAGTAATATGATATGCGTAAGTATGAAAATGAATGATCTATACTCTACTCTGAAAGCTATATCTAATCCAACTTCAAAAAACACAATAGAACTAGATGAAACTGTGAGACAAAAAGCATTCAAATCAGTTAACAGAATGCTAAAATACTAAAAATTCAAGGCATATTACATATGATACCACAAACTGTTATTGATCAAGATATAAAAAAGTGGATCGCTGAAGATATTTCTTACTGGGATGTGACAGCTAATCTTTTACCTGCAGCTCAAGCAAAAGGAAAAATTTTTACAAAGCAAGAGGGAATTATAGCGGGACTTAATATCTTCAAGAGAGTGTTTGATCTCCTTGGTACACAAGTTGATCTTTTAGTTGAAGAAGGAAATATTGTTAAGAATAAAACTCCTGTTGCAACAGTTAAAGGACCCATTGCGAATCTCTTGCAAGGAGAACGTTTGGCTTTGAATCTTCTCGGAAGAATGTCAGGAATTGCAACACATACTGCAAAAATGATTGATGTTGTAAAGAAATCTAATCCTTCTATTCGAATCTGTGCTACAAGAAAAACAGTTCCTGGACTGGGTAAATATGATAAATATTCTGTAGTATTGGGTGGAGGAGATACACACCGATTTAATCTGTCAGACATGGTATTGTTAAAAGAAAATCATCTTAAAATGTTTAAATCAATTACTGAATCCATAACTTTAGCAAAAGCAAAAACTAGTTTTAGTAAGAAGATTGAAATCGAAGTGCAGAATGAGGAACAGGCATTGGAAGCTAGCGAAGCTGGAGCTGATATCATAATGCTTGACAATTTTTCACCTGTTCAAGCAAAACTTACAATATCAAAAATCAGAGAAATTAATGCAAACATTCTAATCGAGTTAAGCGGAAATATAAATATTGGAAATATTGAAAATTACGTGATAGATGGAGTGGATTTGATATCTTCTGGTTCTCTAACTCATTCAGTTAGGAATTTTGATTTCACAATGTTAATCGAATAAAATTAGGAAATACTTATTTCACTGTTTTACTCCCCATTTCTTTATGTTCCATTTTGTATGTTTTCTATATTTTTCACTTTTTCTTTCTAAATATAATTATATACGAAATATTGCTTTTTCTCAGAGATTAGGTTAGGGTTCATAAAGAAACTGAAGATGTGTGCGTTCAAATTTATGAATTCATATAGCTTTAAACGAAATTACATTTATCAATAATCTCACATCCAAATCGGGGTTATGATTTATTTGGAACGAGCATCAATAGCTATAACAGGATTACAAAATGCTGGAAAGACAAGTTTAACTCAAAGGCTTCTTACAGGTAGACATGTTGATTCTCAACCAACTTTTGGAGTAGATGTAGAATTCACCACCTATAGAAATTATCCTCTTAAAATCTGGGATATGGGAGGACACATGTCGTTTAGAACACAAGTATGGAAGAATTATATCAAAAGAGCTTCAGCTTTCATTTTTATTTTCGATGCATCAGATATATCTAAATTGGAGGAAAGTTCTGAATGGTTTTGGAAATGTTTCTCATGGATTGAGAAAGAAGGAATACCCGTAGTTTTCCTTGCAAATAAATGGGATCTTGTTACTGCTAAAGACGAAGCCATTAAGAGAATCGTTTCTGGTTTTCGATTAGAAGAAATGGCAACTGTATCATTACAATCTCCTTTTCAATTCTTCTTTGTTTCAGTAAAAACTGGTGCGTATATTTCGGATGCTATGAACTGGTTGATTGTTAAAAACTTCATTGAAAAGAACAGAATCGATTCCAGAATTCTTTCCTTTGATCTGTTTATGAAAGCGGAAGAATATTCCATCCATATCCATGATAATACAGAGTACAGAGATAATTCATGCGCATTAATTGATATGCATTTTAAAAAATGGCTTAATGCTGAATCAAACATAATAGAAGCACTTGAGGAAATAATTTACAAAAATCTCAAAGTTTTCATCTTTTCTCATCCCAGTAAAATGATAATCTTAACAACAAAATCTGAATCTCTCGATAAATCAATTTTCACCAATATTGTTGATTCTGTCAAATCCTATGAATTAGCAGATGATATGAACAGTTATATTTCTATTTATGAAAGCACAAAGCAATTACTGATAAACTCTTTTCAATCTGACATCTCAGATTCACTTAGTTGTGATATTTTTTCGGAATTTGCTAATAGACGAGATTGCAGCAAACATCCAAATCCTGGAGGTGATGAATATGTTTGAGAAAGTTCAGAACTTAATTAGAGAAGGAAAACTAACAAAATCTCTCAAGATGCTAGATACTATTGAGAAAAACAACAAATTAAATAAAAGAGATTACCTTAGGTCTCAAGTATTCAGGAGTGAAATCTTAATCAAAAAAAGTAACTATGGTGAGAGTTTACAAAAAATAGAAACAACAATTCAAAAAAGTATAGAATTGGAAGACAATAAACTAATCTTAGATTCTTTGCTAGCTAAAATCAAAACCCTTTTTCTCCTAGGAGAACTTGAAAAAGCTGATGAAACTATACAAACAGGTTTTAAATATAGCAATCTAAAGGGGAAGAAGAAGAAGGAAGTAAAGAAGAGCATATCAACTCTGAATTATTACCAAGGAGAAGTTTATTACAAAAGAGGTGAAATCGAGAAGGCATTGAATCAATATCAAAAAACACTTGCTTCTTTTGACAGAATAGATGATCAGATAGGAGTTGCTTTGGTAAAACTAGGTATAGGAGACATATTCTGCTATAAAGGAGAAATAGAACAAGCATTGAAAAATTATGAATATAGCCTCGGTATCTTTGATGAACAAGGATATGAAACTGAAGTAGTCGTTACACTAAACAAAATAAGTAGAATCTATCATATAACTGGAGATCTTGAAGACGCGATTATTTATTATAAAGTTGCTCTAAATCGTGCAGAAAAAACTGGAGATACAAACCTAGCTTCTGGAGTACTTCTAGATTTGATTTCTCTTCTTGTTGATGGAAAATTAATGGATAATGCTGAAGAACATTTAATTAATTTAAAGAAAATAAAAGATGAACAAGCTAATCTTTTAATTGATCAGAGATACAAAATTGCTGAAGGAATTATTCTAAAGAATAAACCAAGATTGTTTCACAAAATTAGGGCACAAGAGAATTTTAGAGAGATTACTCAAGAAGACATACTTGATAATGAATTGTCCATTTTAGCCTCATTTTATCTTCTTGAATCCTTAATCTTAGAATTAAGTTTATCAGGAAACATTGAAGTTTTGGAGGAAGCAAATAATCTGCTCAAGAAACTTCATAATAATGCTGAAAACCAAAACTCATATTCACTATTAGCAAAAACGTATCTACTTAAATCAAAAATTGCTTTGCTTGAGTTAAAGGTAGATGAAGCAAAATCTCATCTGAACACAGCTCTTTCAATATCACAGTCAAAAGGTCTCACGAATCTAGCAATGTTAATTTCTTCAGAACATGATAATCTATTAAATCAACTCAACCAATTGGATAATTTAATTGCAAATAAGCCATCTTTTAGAGAAAGAATTGAAGTAGCACAAATAGAAAGAATTTTCGATTTCATGGTTGATTATAAACAACTGCAAGATTCAGATATTTCTCCTGAAAAACCTCTACTGGTAATGCTAGTATCTGATGAAGGTATGACTGTTTATGCAAATTATTTCGATGAAACAAAGCAAATTGATGATATTTTGATAGGTGGCTTTTTATCAGCAATCAACAGTTTTAGTAAAGAAGTATTTGATGTATCGGGATCTTTAGAGAGAATAAAACATCATGAATATACAATTTTAGTAAAAAATGTCGATAAATTCTTATTTTGCTACATTTATGAAGGACAATCATATTATGCAATTCAAAAACTTGAAGATTTGATAAATTGGATTCAAAAGAAGGAAAATATTTGGAGACAATTAAAGGACTTTCAGGAAACAAGGATTGGTTTAGATACTACATCTATTGCAGATGTTTCAGCTTTTGTAAATTCGTTATTTCTTGAGCAAACTAATTCTATACAATCTACTTAGTTTTTCAAGATTGCCAAAATAAAATAAAATTCTGCATTATCTATTTTAGATGATTTTTAATTTTAGAAATGAGTTTCTCCTTTCTTAAAGGTTTTTTCAGAACTTCTTTTGCACCAGCATTGAGGATCTCAGGAGCTCTTGAAGAATAAGCAGTAATTGCAACAACTACTGCATCTGGATCCTTCTCCATTATTATTTCAGTTGCTTCTATTCCATCCATTACAGGCATAAGTATATCCATTAGAACTAAATCTGGTTTACTTTCGTTGAACAATTCTATAGCTTCTTTACCGTTTTTTGCTTCTACAACTTCAAATTCACGAAGCATTATTTTCATAATCGTTCTCAAATCGTCATTATCATCAACGATCAGGATTTTGCTCATTTCTGAATCGATATTATACTCTCTACCATCTATATTTACTTTCCCTTTTTACTAAGTGCAACTATCTGTTTCTTCTTCTTGATAACATCATCATAGAAATCTTCATGCTTCTTTATGAAAATCTTTGTTGCTTTGTCATAAGCTGATATCGCTAGTTGACAGTTTTCTTCCAGGTTTTCGATACTAGCTAGAATTCCATAAACATCTCCAAGTATGCTTGTAGTAATTGCATACTCAAATGGGAACTGAGCTTGATTTCTAACCGTTAAAGCATCATTTAGAGCTAGAACAGCTTGACTACAATTATGCTTTGTCTCTTGAGTATCTGAAAGAATTCTATAAGATATTCCAATATTACTGTAAATCATTGCTTGTTCGGTAATCATTTTATCTAAAGATCCAGTTCTAAGAGCGCTATTATATGAGTCAATTGCAAATGTTGAGTAGAACTCATTCTCTTCTAAAGTTGCCATTGTCTGATATGCAATACCTTGATTTACTAAGGTTACTGCATGTTCGAATGGATGATTTACTAAATCTCTGCCCTTGATTGCTTCCTTGTAAATGAAAATCGCTAGTTTACTATTCACTTCTTTCTCTTCAATTTCTGATAGAGTCTGATAAGCTAAACCTAGATTTTGACTTACTAAGCTGTATTCGCTAACAAACAGTTCTGGTGTATATATTTTCAGAGCTTCTTTATACACAGATATTGCAGAATGACAATTTTCGACTTTATTCTCTATTTCAGCTAGACTAGAATAGAGATTACCCAGATCGTTATTAGTTTGTGCAAATTGTAATGGATAGTTTTTAATTGTATATTTTTTCAGTGCAGCCTTATAAGCTTTTATTGCTAGTTTAATGAATTGTTTTCTCCAATCCTTAACACTAGTTTCTGTTTGAAAAGAGTTGTAATTCCAAAATTGTGATGCATACAAGCTGTCAATATTTCCAATGAAATAAGCTGCGTTTCCAATTTTAATTAATTCTTCTGGAACACTTCCAAATATGCTAATAAGTTTTTTGAAATTTTCAGGAATATCTGGTGTAATATTAGCTCCAAAACCTATCGCTTCTCGAAGATAATTCTTTTCTGTAGGAAGTGCATAATTGTCCATCATTAATAGCTTATCATTGTTTAATGCACCTTGCCATTCTTTCCAAAGATATCTACCACCTATGAAAGACTCCATCTTGTATCCAGCTTTAATTGACCATTCTTTTGGAATTTTCTTATCTGCAACTTCCTCTAATCCTTGATCCAATAGTTCTTTCAAAAGATACTCTTCAGCAGCATATTCATCCAATTGAGGTTCAATCACTGTATCTCCTACTTTTTGAATAAGCACTCCTCTCTTCTTCATAGCATGAGCTGCTACAAGCTGATAATGTCCTCCATAGACTGCAAAATCCAGGATTTGTTTTATACTCTCATCTGCATCTCTAAAAATACTCCTAACTTCTCCTACTGAAGTATTTCTGGCATACGCAATGTCAATAAATGTCAGATTAATTTCCTCTTTAAGGTGCCAAACATACCACTGATTATCACTTATGATCAGAGGATAGGGATTATCTATCCTGATGTAACC